>NZ_JBSVXS010000020.1:0-81584 GCF_054070155.1 Pseudomonas sp. SDT291_1_S447 | reverse complement strand
CGTTTCAATGTGGGAGCGAGCTTGCTCGCGAAGAGGCCTCAAAGCCCAGCACAAATCCCCAGCCATAAAAAAGGGCCGCGATCTCATCAGATCGCGGCCCTTTTTTTGTCTTCAGTTAACGCCGGTCAAACCGCATCCAGCTCCGGTTCATCTGCTTCAACATTGACCGTTGCCTTCACCACATCATGACGGCGGATGTACTTCCAGTCCGCCTCATCAATGTAAATCCCCGCCGGGCCGCTGCCGCCTTCCAGGTCGATCGCGACACTGGCGCAGACCTGCGGCTTCACACTCGCCAGAATCGGTACAAAACCCAGTTGCAGACTGGTTTCCAGCAGCGCAGCCTGGTTCTTCTCGTCGATATCCGCCGCCTCGTCGAGGTAGTACGGCAGACGCACGCGGCCGGCCTGATCGCGATCCATCAAGTGCAGCAACAAGTACATGTTGGTCAGCGCCTTGATGGTCATGGTCGTGCCGTTGGATGCCGCGCCATCGATGTCGGTGTGGATAACCGGCTGACCGTTGACCTTGGTGATCTCGAACGCCAGTTCGAACAAGTCCTTGAGGCCGAGCTGGTTGTGGTTTGCCGCCACCAGCCGCGCCAGGTATTCCTTGGCCTCTTCGTTCTTGTTGTCCTGTTCGGCGCTCTGGCTCAGGTCGAACACCGACAGGGTTTCGCCTTCTTCGTACTGACCGGCGCTGTGGATGATCTGGTCGATGTGCTTGAGGGCTTCCTTGTTCGGCGCGAGAACGATGCGGAAGCTTTGCAGGTTGGACACCTGACGCTTGTTGATCTCGCGGTTGAACAGCGCCAGTTGATGCTCAAGGCTGTCGTAGTCGCTGCGGATGTTGCGCAGGGTCCGGGCGATGTCGGTGACCGCCGCGCGACGGGCCTTGCCCAGCGTCAGCGCTTCGTCGGTACGGTGCGCGTAAGCGTTGATCAGCAGTGACAGACGGCGCTCCATGTCGTCTTCGCTGTCGAACTTGGCCACGCCTTTCAAACGCACCTGCGCGTACAGCGCTTCGATCTGGCCATCAGCGCGCAGCAGGCCTTGCCAGCTGTCCTGATAGTCGTTTAGCAGCGGCAGCAGGTTGTCCATCGAGTCGTCGACCGGATCCATGAACGGCGTACCGAACGGCAGATCTGCCGGCAACAACTGACGACGACGCAACGCATCGTCGAGCGTGCGTTGCTTGGCTTCCATATCCGCGATCTGGCGGCCGACCAGTTGCAGCTTGGCCGACAGTTGCTGGACACGCTCGGTGAAGGCGTCGCTGGAGCGCTTGAGTTCGTCCTGCGCGCCTTCCATCTGCGCCAGTTGCTCGAGCTTGTCGCTTTCTTCGGCGCTCAGGGTCTGCGTGCGGCGGAAATCCTCCAGGGCTTTCTGCGCATCCAGCACTTGCTGGTACAGCGCTTCGGTCTGGGTCTTGCTCGCGGCGCGGTCGGCGGCCACGGCCTGCTGGGTTTTCAGTTGCTTGAGTTCTTTTTCCAAGCGTTCTTTCTGATCGCGCAACGCGGCACGGTCAGCCAAGGCTTGCAGCGCCGGCGGCTCAATGTGCGAGATGTCGATGGACAAGCCCGGCACTTCAAAACGCTCGCCCTTGAAGCCATCGAGAATCAGCTCAACCGATTTGACCCACTCGCCGTCGTCGTCGAGGGTGATGCCGTGTTCACCCAGCGGCAGGCTGAACAGGGCGCTGTTGAACAGACGCATCAAGCGCTCGACGTCCTGTTGCGAGAACTCTTCACGCAGGCGGGCGTAGCTGTTGTTGTCGGCGTGGTCGAGTTGCTGCTTCACCGACTTCAGGCGTTTTTCCAGATCGCGTACGCGCTCTTCCAGATCTTCCGCACTGAACTGACGGGATTGCGCCAAGGCGCCGGCCAATTCGTCGTGAGCGTCTTTGGCAGCGAGCAATTGTTGCTCGAGCACTTTGACGTCATCGACCAGGGCGAAGCGATTCTTCAACACCGACAACTCGCCGAGCCAGCGCTGGATGCCGGAGATTTCCCGCTCCAGACGCATCAGTTCCTGCGTGCCGCCGCGCTGATCGTTTTGCAGACTGTCCTGCTCGCCACGGTAGTGGTCGGCCTGAATCGTCAGCTCTTCCTTGCGCGCACTGGCGTAGTCCGACCAGGTGCCGAGCAGCGAGTCGAGCAGCGGCGACAGGCGATGCAGTTTGCCGCGCAGCACGTCGCGCTGTTTCACGCCGTTGGCCAAGGCTTCAACCAACGGGCCGGCAGCGACCAGCGAGTTGTAGTCCTGTTCCATGCGACGCACATCGCGGAAGGCTTCTTCACACGCGGCGATGTAATCGACACTGCCGGAACGCAGGCTGTGCTCGAAGGCATCGAGGAACAACTGCTTGAGCTTGGCCGCGGTGATTTCGCGCATGTGCAGCAGGTTGATAAACAGCGCACGGAAGGTCTTCAGGCTCTGTTCGCTGGTGGAGCGCAGCGGAATCAAAGTCAGGTCGAGCGGGATCGACGTGTGACCGCCAACCAGCAAACGGCGCAGTTCGTCCGGCTTGAGTTCGTAGGCTTTCAGGCCTTCTTTCTCAAGGTTGCTGAACAGCTCTTTCTGGCGCAGGCAGGTGTCGTTCTTCTGGTAATGCGCCAGATCAAGCTTGCCGGCGTAGGCAAAGAACTGGTGACCGAAACCGCCGCCCGGGCCGCGACCGACCACGCCGATCACGTGCGGGCCATGGGGCAGATTCACTTCAACGAGGATGTAGCTGGTGTCGGAAGCGAAGTAGAAACGCCGCGACTGTTCGAGGCTGTACTTGCCGAAACTCATGTCCGACATGCGCGCCAGAATCGGGAACTGCAAGGCGTTGATCGACGCCGATTTACCGAGGTTGTTCGCGCCGTAAACCGACAACGGTTCTTCCAGCGGGAACAGGCCGAGGCTGTAACCGGCGGTGTTCAAAAGGGCAAAGCGGCGGATGCCGTAGCGTTCCTGGCTCATGCGTCGGACTCCTGTTCTTCGGCAATGGCGCGGGCCAGTGCGTCTTCTTCGCTCTCTTCTTCAAACTCTGAGAGATCGAGCGGATCGTCGGTTTCGAGGAATTTGGCTTCCGCCGCTTCGTCGATCAGCACTGGTGCCGGCAGCGGCAGAACGCTGTGCACGCTGGCTGCCAGATCGCGGTCCTGCTGCACCGACAGGCACACGTCGAGGAAACGGTGCATCGGCGGCAGGAAGCGATAAACGCCGTTTTCTTCGCTGGCAAAACCGAGTTGAGTCATGCGGCGCATGATCTTTTCTTCGAGCTCTTCAACGGTCTGCACTTCGGCCTGAATGAACAGGTCGCGGTATTTCTCGAGCAGCGATGGCAACTCTTCGCGGCCGAGGCTGCCGCCATCGAGCACGGCAATCGGGTCGCGGCCCTGATCGGCCAGGTGCTCGACGAGGATGAAGGTGAACAGCGCCAGACGCTGGGCAGTCTTGTTCACCGCCGCAGCGGCCATGTCCGGCACGAAGTAGTAGAAACCACGGGTGTCGCAGACCAGCTCAAAACCCAGCGCCTTGAACAGCGTGCGGTATTGATCCTGGAAGTTCGACAATTGCGCGTACAGCTCCGGATCGCGGCGGCTGACGTGGTAACCCTTGAACAGCTCGCGGAAGATCGGCGCGAGTTGCGACAGTTCGGAAAGATCAAGATGCATTGGGGATGCTCGCAGAATTCTCGGAGGCAGAGTCGCTGGCCGAGAGCAGGGCGAAGGAGCGCAGGCTGACCTGGTGCTCGTGAGTGTGGTATTCGCGGCGTTCCAGACGCTCGCGCTTGAAGCGTTTTTCCCGCGACAGGCGCGAGAACCAGTAGAGCAATTCGTCGGTGGCGCCGTCCGGCTCCTGCTCCAGCAGCCAGGTCATCAGATCCGGCATCGGCAGGGCTTCTTCGCAACGGTCGACCATCTCGCGAACGGTGCGTGGCGCGCGTGGGGCTTCGCCTTTCTGCGTTTTGTGCGCCTTGGGGAAGCGCGCCGGTTTCGGCTCGAAACGCGCCAAGGCATACACGTAGGCTTCGACCTGACTGGCGCTGCCGAGGAAGGTGCTTTGCGGGCGGGTGAACAGCGGCATCGCCGCTTGCGGCACGGCGTCGATGCCTTTGCGGCGGATCGCCGCCAAAGCCAACGCGGCGCCACGGGTCACGGCGTTGTGCCGGCGCGCTTCTTCACGCAGCGGCAGCAGCAATTCGCGGGCATGACGCAAGGTCAATTGCGCGCTGGTCTGCATTTCGAGGATGCGTGCGTGGGTGCGCAGCAGCATGTCGTCATCGACCAGATGGCCGAGACGCTGTTGCTCGCTGAGCATCTTCAGCAGCACGGTTTCGACCTTGCGCACGCCTTGTTCGAAGGCGCCGTCGGCGTTCACCAGATCGATCATCGGCTCGACGTATTCGTCCCAGGTCGCCAGTACTTCAGCGTAACGCTGACGCAATGGAATCTGCCGATCGCTGGTCTTCGCCCGTTCAGCGACGGCCACCAAGGCCTGTTCGTCGTTGTCGAGCTTCTTCAGCACATCGCGCACGCGCATGTCGAGCAGGCGCAGCTGGCGGGCGAGATCGTGGCCGTCGCGAACCTCAAACGCGTCCTGGATATACCCGGCCAGACGCTCGAGGTGACGCAGATAGGCTTCGATTTCCAGGCACAAGCCCAGTCGGTGCTCGCGACGCAGGTAAGCGAGGAAGTCGTGAATCTGCGCGTTCAGCTCGAAACGGTTCGGGCTTTTCGCCACCGGAATCAGAATATCGAGACGAATCCACACGTCGAGCAGGCTGGTGATGTCCTGCGGCGTGCTGTCCAGTTGTTGGGCGGCCAGTTGCGAGCGCAGTTCGTTGAGGCTCAATGTGCCTTGGTCGAAGTGCTCACACAGTGGCTCAAGCAGTGCCCAGTGTTCAGCGAGGGCGCGCAAGACGCGCTTGGGTTCGATCATCGGAATGCCCGGCTGGTTGGCAATGAAAAGCGGCGATTGTACTGCATCACGAAGGATGCGATTCACTCTCGGGACGGGCTGTCGCATTCTTTGTATAAAGAGCGTGGGTAAAGCGCCTCGTGAAAGAGTATCGATCTACAACGGGCGATCTTGAACGAAGGGCGGTAGAATCAGCGCACTTCAGTTATCCACAAGTGGCCGACCTTTGCTAATCGAGTCCCGCCGCCGCGCCTATTTGAACGCCATGCAGGTGGTCAATTGGCTGCCGCGCACCGAATTGCCCTTCGCCGCACCCTCGCGGCCCGAGCTGCTGGACATGCCCGAGCCCGAGGTAGAAGCGCCGGTTGTGTCCGCGCAGCAAGCCGAAGCGCCGGTGCAAACGGCCGCCGCTCGTCCGGTCGAACGGCCGAAAATCGAAGTGCCACGACCGTCGTTGGCGAGTACCCGCACCGGTGCCAAACCGGTAGAAGAGGCCGACGACACGCCGGTTGTCGCCAAACCGGCGCCAGTGCCACCGCCACGTTTTGCTCTGCAATTGCTCCGTGCCGGGCGTTGCCTGCTGCTGGTCGAGTTACCCACAGGCGAACCGTTCCAGTCCCGCGATCCCGCCTATCTGTTACTCAAAGACATGCTGCGCGCCGCCGGTCTGCCGGATGCACCGCAAATCGTCGGCGAGCCTGTGCGCTGGCCGTGGCTCAATCGCGGCACGATGGATCAAGGCCCGGAAGCGGCGCGTGACTTTGTGCAGGGATTCCTTTCCGTGCAAATGGAAGCCGCTCCGTGTGCCTGCCTGTGGCTGATCGGCCTGCCGGCGGTGCGTTTTGCCGGTGAGGCGGATGCCGAAGCGTTCAATCGTGAATTGCAGATCGAAGGCCTGGGCTCGGCTTGGGCCATTCCCGGTCTGGAATTGTTAATGGAAGAGCCACAGCGCAAGGCCGCTGTGTGGCAAGCCATGCGTCGGCTGATGGCGCGCTGGAAAGAATCGAATGAGTGACGCTGTATCGTTCCGCCCGATGACCGAGGCGGATCTGGAAACCGTGCTGAAAATCGAGTACGCCGCTTACAGTCATCCGTGGACCCGGGGGATTTTTCTCGACGGGCTGGGCAAGTATCAGATCTGGCTGATGTTCGAAGGTGAGCAGCAGGTTGGCCACGGGGTGGTGCAGATCATTCTGGATGAGGCGCATCTGCTCAATATCACCGTCAAACCGGAGAATCAGGGGCGCGGGCTGGGCTTGACGTTGCTCGAGCACCTGATGTCGCGGGCGTATGCGGCTTCTGCGCGAGAATGTTTTCTGGAAGTGCGTGACAGCAATACGGGCGCGTTCAAGTTGTATGAGCGTTATGGCTTCAACGAGATTGGCCGGCGTCGGGATTATTATCCGGCGGTGGGTGGGCGTGAAGATGCCGTGGTCATGGCCTGCACTTTGGTCGATTAAACCTTAAAAGCATCGCGAGCAGGCTCACTCCTACAATTTGGAATGCGTTCCCTTGTAGGAGTGAGCCTGCTCGCGATAGCTATTTACCAACCGACACAGATCAGCGGTTGCCATCCAGCGGATCACGCCGCGCCAGTTCCGCCTCATCCAGCCCATTGCCACCGCCAATGTCATCTTCATCGACAATGCTCAGATCCCAATCGGCCTGATTGCCTTCCCCGGTCTCTTCGGCATCCCGCGCGCCATCTTCATGAATCAGTGTTTCCGGGCTCAGATCATCGTCGGTGGGTTCATGGTCAGCGGTCGATGCGCCGGTCAATCCGGCCTCACGCACCCGCTCACGCGGCATCAACTGCTCACGTTCAGGCTCCGGGATCTCATCACCGATTTTCGCGCTGGGTTGGTCTTCATCGAAATCCAGCTCATGCACCGAACCCATGCGGTCTTCGTTATCATCGATGGGCTCCGGTTGCACTGCATCGTAAGGGCGTCGTGAATCAGTCATGGCAATTCCTCATACTGTGGGCCTTACTTAGGTGGACTCACCGGGCACACGAGAATTCCAATGAAATCACTTGCGGTTCTGGCGTGACCCCGACGGGCGGTCGTCTGTCATACCAGCGCATCTTTCTTGAGGCCTTACAGCATGCATGACTTACAAGACCTGATTGATAACAACGAGCGTTGGGCTGACGCGATCACCAAGGAAGACCCGGATTTCTTCGCCAAACTGGCGCGCCAGCAAACGCCGGAATATCTGTGGATCGGCTGCTCCGATGCGCGAGTGCCGGCCAACGAGATCGTCGGCATGCTGCCGGGCGATCTGTTCGTGCACCGCAACGTCGCCAACGTGGTGCTGCACACCGACCTCAACTGCCTGTCGGTGATCCAGTACGCAGTGGACGTGCTCAAGGTCAAACACATCCTCGTCACCGGCCACTACGGTTGCGGCGGTGTGCGTGCGTCGATGCAGGACCGGCAGTTCGGCCTGATCGATGGCTGGCTGCGTTCGATCCGCGATCTGTACTACGAAAAGCGCGAGGAACTGGCCAAGTTGCCGACTGAAGAAGAGCAGGTTGATCGCATGTGCGAACTCAACGTGATCCAGCAAGTGGCCAACGTCGCTCACACCAGCATCATCCAGAACGCCTGGCATCGCGGGCAGAGCCTGTCGATCCACGGTTGCATCTACGGCATCAAGGATGGCCGCTGGAAAAGTCTCAACACCACCATCAGTGGTTTCGAGCAGTTGCCACCGCAATATCGTTTGCGTCCGGTTGGCGCGGTATAACTCAGCTTCCAGCGCACCTTTCAGCGCGACCCTGAATGCCGCCAGCGCTGTAGAAAGTGCTGACCTTCGAGGGTGGGTGCTTCGTCGTAGCCGGTGATCCACCCACGGCAGCGTGGCGAACCGCAACCGCAGGCAAACTGGTGCAGCAGTTTGTCTTCAGTGGCGGTGTAGTCCATGGTCAGCCGTTGGCCGCTGTGGATATCTTTCAACGCCCACAACCATAACTCGCTCATGTCGAGAAACACGTTGGGGTCGCACGCGTGTTCGATCAATCCGCAAAAGCGCGGATCGTAGATGTGGATGCCCGTCAGCAATTGTCGGGTCTGGCGGCAGCGATACGGCAGTAATTGTCCGGACACCCGGCACATCCGGTGGGTGTGCAGGAACTCGCGCCGCGCGGCGACCGCCGTAGGGGCGCCGTATCCATCCTGAAGGATTTCGAAATCGGCGCAGGCCGGAAACCCCAGGCGCACGGGCAAGCCGGCGAAGGGGTAGATGCCTTCGGTATCGCGCGGAGCAGAGTGCGCCATGGCGTGGATGTTCATAACAGTCCTTGTCGCAAGGCTTTTGCGACTTCCTTGGGTTGACGTCCTGTCACTACTGCGATGTCGGTACTTGGATCCAATCGTGTCTTATTAGGTATAGCCGGTCTACTGTCAGATCTGACAGGCGATATAGACGCTTTCCCGCGTCAGCATTGGCTGACACGGGAATGTCACAAGCAATTACAGGTGTGGGGCGGGAATAGCGGCTGCCGGCAGCGGCGCTTTCAATTGCTTCAGTTGCGATTTGATCGCAGTGGTTGTGCACTTGGCAGCGGCCTGCTCCGGGGTCAGGTTGCGAATCGAGGTGTAGAACAGCTCGCAGGTTTTGACTTTCTGCGTGACCTGCCACGTCTGCGTACAGCTGTTGAGAGTGGCCTGCGCATCACTGCCCGGTTTGCTGCCCATGCCAGCCTGCCAGCAGGCGGCGCTCAAATCCTGCCCCATGACTTTCAGGCCCGCAGCATCAGCCTTGGCCTGTGCATCGTCGCCGGTGTAACTCTTCGGGTCGGCTGCGTACCAGATATAACTTGGGTGGTTGGAACCCAGCACCGGCACTTTCACACCTTCGCTCGGGCTGATGGTTGCCAGCCCCAAGACATTCACGGTTGGCCCGTATTGCTGCTTGATCCAGTTACGCACCGGCGCGCCGAACGCGACCATCGGCAACGTCGTGCCGCTGGTGGTCTGGCTGAACTGCTTGACCAGTGTGGTCTGGTAATCCTTGAAGTAGTCATAGACGCCTTCCAGATCGCTACCGGCGTTGGACGGCGCAGCGATCGGGGCAATGTCGATGATGGTCTGGAAGGCCGGCGTCTGCTCGGCAGGAATGCCATTGTCAGTCAGCAGAGTTGCCCAGCGATCGGTGGTGTTCGAACGCAGATAATCCTGTGCCTGGGTCAGCGAGTAATCCGGCGGGAAGTGCAGCAGTTCGACACTTTTACGGTTCTCCAGGGCCATGCCCAGTGGCAGGAACAGATACCAGCTGTAGGCCCATTTGCCGTCGGCGTTGAGCTTGCTGGCACCGGTGTAGGCCAGATCACCCGCGTCCAGTAGCGCCGATAGGGGCTTGTCGTAATCCTTCGGCACGCCGGTGATTTCGGCGTAGAGCTGACCGTTGTCGGTTTTTACCAGCACCTTGGCATCGGCATAACCATCGCGTTGCACGCTCTGGCTCAAGTAATGGGTGACGGTCTGTTCCAGCGTCCAGTTGCGGAAGCAGATGACGTTGCAGTTGTTGGGGTAAGCGAAGAGGCGGGTGACGCGTTCGGTGCTGCCCAGTTTCAGATCGACATCGGCGTGGGCGGCCGCGCTCAGCGTGAGTGCGGCAAGAGCCAGTGCTGTCGGGTTAAGTCCTGCGAGTTTGAACATGCTCAGATCCTTTTCAGCGTGGGTTCCCCCGCGTATCGGGGGCGCCTCATAGTGGATCAGCCGCGTTTGACAGAGAAGCCGTCATCGGCAGATTTTTGCGCAAACTCACAGGGCTGGTTTTCAGGCCTGAAAATGCAGGGCGTTGGTCAAATCGCCCATGGGTTTCTGACCCCGGGCAATCATCGCCTCGTCCCGTTGTTTGAGGCCGTCGAGGGTCTCCAGTTGGAACACACGGGTGATCAACCGCAGGATCGATGCCGTGTCGTAGACCGTGTGATCCACTGTGCCCTTGCGCGCAAACGGCGACACCACCAGCGCTGGCACGCGTGACCCAGGCCCCCAGCGGTCGCCCTTGGGCGGTGCGACGTGATCCCACCAGCCGCCGTTCTCGTCGACCGTGACGATTACCACCATGTTTTGCCACTGCGGACTTTCGCGCAGCACTTTCAACGCGCGCACGATGTGTCGATCCCCGGAAGCCACATCGGCATAACCGGCGTGCATGTTCAGGTTGCCTTGGGGTTTGTAGAAACTCACCGCCGGCAACTTGCCCGCTTCGGCATCGGCGAAGAACTTGTTGCTGCTCGATTCGTCACCCAAGCCAGCATCACGCAGACGCTTGTTGCGCTCGTCGGGGTTCTCCGGACCTTGCTGCTTGAAGTAGTTGAACGGCTGATGGTGATACTGGAAGTTGGGAATTTTCGGAATGCCGCCGGAATCCTTGTACTGATCCAGCGTCGCCTGCCACGCACCGGCATACCACGCCCAATCGATGTGCTTTTTCGACAGCTTGTCGCCAATGTGTTCGTGGGTCTGCGGCACCATGACGTTGGGCAGATCCGCTTTGGAATACGCCGGGCGCTCGGGGTCGCGAATCCAGGTGGGCCAGTAGGGCGGGGCGAGGGTGTTGACGCCGAAGCCATCCGGGGTCAGCGCACTCGGGCCGAACTGCGGCGGGCCGGTCATCGCGCTGGCGGGGGATTGCTCCAGCGGCTTGAGGCGTGGATCGGACGGATCGTCGCTTTGCAGCGCGGCGATCTGTGATTTGGCCACTGAATTGGCTGCGTCCGGATAGAACGGCGCGGTGGCGCTGATCAGGTATTGGTGATTGAGGAACGAGCCACCGAAGGCACCCTGGAAGAAGTTGTCGCACAGCACAAACTCCTGAGCCACATCCCACAGGCGCAGGGAATAACGGCTCTGCGCGTAGTGGCCCATGGTCAAGCCACCGGAGTCGGCCCAGGCCACGAAGCCATCGTTCTTGCCGCCATTGATCTGCATCTGGTTCTGATAGAACACGTGCCACAAGTCGCGGGTCACCAGACCGAACGGCAAGTCCTCGCCATTCGGGCCTTTGAGAGCGAAGGGCGCGTTGGGCAGGTTTTCCTGAAACTGTGTGGCGCTGGGGTAGGTCACGCCATCGAGGGTTTGCGGGCCGATCTGCAGGACGCCGCCCCAAACGGGCGGCAGGGTTTGCAGCAGCGAGCCGTCGCGATCGCGTTGTTGATAGTCAGCGGGCTTGAGCGCAGACAGCGGCTTTTCGACACCGGGGAAATCACCGAACAGATTGTTGAAACTGCGGTTCTCGGCGTAGATCACCACCACGGTTTTCACCTGATCGCGCAGGGCCTTGTCCAGCTCGGCTGGCGTCAGTGGGCGCTCCACCGGTTTGCCCGGCTTATCGCCCGCGCTGCCACAGCCGGCCAGTGTTGCACCGACACCCAGTACCGCAACGCCGCCGAGGAAGCGGCGGCGACTGGTGTCGGTGGGGTTATCGGAGTCTGCGGGGGATGCGTCGGTGCCGTTTGTATCGTCGATCATGTATCAGCCCGTTTTGCCTAAATGTTTCAATATGTTTCGGGCGGACGCTAACAAGACAGTGTGACGGTTGGGTGACAGTTCTCGATGAAAGGGCTATCGCAGGTCTGGATCGCTCAATGGATTACAAAAGACGCAAGGCCAGTTCGCTGCCAGCACACAAGTATTGGACTTGGGCGGTGACTGCGTCCTTGACGATCGCTTCGCCGGTGTCAGTCAGTCGGGCTTTCTTGGCATCAATGACCGAGGTCTGCAGCAGTTGCATGGCGACATCCATCGCCTTGTGAAAAGCCGTCAGGTTGTTGTGCTCGCCAAACTCACGGACAACGGCCTCCATTCGCAGGTCAGCGGTGTCGCGCAGCGTGTTGTATTCGACCACGGAAACGCTGCCGTCCTGATACATCTCCTGGAGCAGCGCATTCAGCGATTGGGATATTGGGGTCATCGGGTCTTCCTTGAATAGATGGAGTTGATCCGAGACAAGCTAAAGGAAGACGCCAACCAGCAATGTCAGGACTGTCCCACGCAGGATGTGGGACAGTGCAACAGACATTGTAAGAAAACGATCTTTACGGCATCACTGGCGGTGTATACGCCAATGTCGTCCCCAGCGCCCACAGCAAAACCAGCACCAGCGGCGTGTGCACCAACAGTTGTACAAACGAGAAACCGATCAGATCCCGCGCCTTCAGTCCGAGTACGCCGAGCAGTGGCAGCATGTAGAACGGGTTGATCAGGTTCGGCAGCGCTTCTGCAGCGTTATAAATCTGCACTGCCCAGCCGAGGTGATACTGGAGATCGTTGGCGACCTGCATCACGTACGGCGCTTCGATGATCCACTTGCCGCCACCCGACGGAATGAAGAAACCGAGAATCGCCGAGTACACGCCCATCAGCAGTGCATAGGTGTCGTGGGAGGCGATGCTGACGAAGAAGGTCGAGATGTGGTGCGCCAGGGTCTGCGCATCGGCGCCTTTGACCGTGGTCATCAGCGCGGCAATCGAGCCGTACAGCGGGAACTGGATCAACACGCCGGTGGTGGTCGGCACCGCACGGGCCACGGCATCGAGGAAGCTGCGCGGGCGCCAGTGCAGCAGTGCGCCGAGCATGATGAACAGAAAGTTGTAGGTGTTCAGCCCGGAAATCGCGGTGATCGCCGGTTTGCTCGAAAACTCATGGAACAGCCATCCCGCCGCGAGCAGCACCAGCACAATGATCAGCAGCGGACTGTGTTCCAGCCATTCACCGGGCCGCGTACGTGGTTGCAGCGGTGGCAGGTTGAAGGCCGGGTCGATGCCGCAGGCCTTGGCGTCGCGCGCCGAGTTCGGCCCGGGGGCGGTGGCGTAGGCGATGATGATCGAGATCACGATCAGCGCCAGCAGCATCACGCCCGATTGCCAGAGGAAAATCGTTTCGGTGAACGGAATCACCCCTGTGATCGACAGGATCGACGGCGGCAGGCTGCCGGGGTTGGCCTGCAACTGTGCAGCCGACGACGACAAGCCCAACGCCCACACTGCGCCAAGGCCCAGATAAGCGGCGGCACCGGCGGCGCGGTAATCCATTTTCAGATCGGTGCGGCGGGCGAGGGCGCGCACCAGCAAACCGCCGAACACCAACGACAGGCCCCAGTTGAGCAACGAGGCGACCATCGAGATCAGCGCCACCCACGCTACAGCGGAGCGGCCGTTTTTCGGGATGCGTGCCAACCGGTCAATCAGTTTCACGGCCGGTGGCGAGCTGGCGACCACGTAGCCGCCGATCACCACGAAGGCCATTTGCATGGTGAACGGAATCAGGCTCCAGAAGCCGTCACCGAACGCCATCGCCGCATCGGTGGGTTTGGCGCCCATGGCCAGCGTGGCCAAAGCGACGATGATCACGGCCAGCGCGGCGAATACCCAGGAGTCGGGAAACCAGCGTTCGGCAAAATTGGAACAGCGCAGGGCAAAGCGTGCGGAGCGGCTATCTTCGATATCAACGGCCACAGGGAGTACCTCGGATTTTTATGGTTATTGTGGTCCGGGGGAACGCTCGCCGATCTCGACAACACAGAGATCCCTGTGGGAGCGAGCCTGCTCGCGAAAGAGGCCGGTACATTCAACATTGAGGTTGCCTGAACTGACGCTTTCGCGAGCAGGCTCGCTCCCACATGGGGTTCACGACGGTTGGCCGGCGTTGGCGTGGTCCCGCTGGACAGGCATTACAGTAATTCAACTACCGATGCTTTGTGAGCCGCTTTTGCAAAACCGGGACTATGGTCTAACGGGTTGTCCATCCGGCCATTTACGTAGACCATGGGCGCCTTGGTTTTTTGCCTGTTTCCGAGTTCTTTGCCATGACTGCCCAATCCCCGGCCAAACCCGCGCCGTTCAGCCGTTCCGACTACAAGACCCTCGGCCTTGCGGCCCTTGGCGGCGCGCTGGAAATCTACGATTTCATCATTTTCGTATTCTTCGCCCTGACCCTCAGCCAGCTGTTCTTCCCGCCGGAAATGCCCGAGTGGCTGCGTCTGCTGCAAAGCTTCGGGATTTTCGTCACCGGTTACCTGGCGCGGCCCTTGGGCGGGATCCTGATGGCGCATTTCGCCGATCGCTTGGGGCGCAAAAAAGTCTTCAGCTTGAGCATCCTGATGATGGCGCTGCCGTGCCTGCTGATCGGGATCATGCCGACCTACGCCCAGATCGGTTACTTCGCGCCGTTGCTGTTGCTGGCGCTGCGCATCCTCCAGGGCGCGGCGGTCGGTGGTGAGGTGCCGAGCGCCTGGGTGTTCGTCGCTGAACACGCGCCGGCCGGCCATCGTGGTTACGCCCTGGGTTTTTTGCAGGCCGGGCTGACCTTCGGTTACCTGATCGGCGCTTTGACCGCGACGTTCCTCGCACAAGTGTTCACCCCGGCGGAAATCCTCGATTACGCCTGGCGTTACCCGTTCCTGCTCGGTGGCGTGTTCGGCGTGATTGGCGTGTACCTGCGCCGCTGGCTGAGCGAAACCCCGGTGTTCATGGCCATGGAAGCGCAGCGTGAAGCGCGGGTTGAACTGCCGTTGCGCACGGTGCTGCGTGAGCATCGGCTGGCGATGTGGCCAGCGATGCTGCTGACCTGTGTGCTGACCTCGGCGGTGGTGGTGTTCGTCGTCATTACGCCGACCATGATGCAGAAAACTTTTGGCATGACCGCCAGCCACACGTTCGCGCTCAGTGCATTGGGCATTGTCTTCCTCAACATCGGCTGCGTGATCGCCGGGTTGCTGGTCGATCGTCTTGGCGCCTGGCGCACCGTCATGCTCTATAGCCTGCTGCTGCCGCTGGGCATCAGCGTGCTGTATGGCTGCTTGATCATGGGCGGTAACTGGGTCGGCCTGGCTTACGCGGTAGCCGGTGTGGCTTGCGGTGTTGTCGGCGCGGTGCCGTCGGTGATGGTCGGGTTGTTCCCGGCACGTATTCGCGTGTCAGGCATCTCCTTTACCTACAACATTGCCTACGCCATTTGGGCCAGTATCACACCGCTGTTGCTGATCGGTCTGATGCCGTGGAGTCCTTGGATCTGTGTGATGTTCTGTGCGGTGATGGGAGTGGTGGGCATTCTGACGGCGGCGTATTTCGGTGCGCGAATGCCGCGTTCGGGACAGTGTCAGGTGGCCGGAACTGCGTGACTTTACCGCTCAGAACTATTTTTGACTGACGAGTCGCCAGCGCTCTTCAGAAAAGGTTTTCAAGGCCGATGGCTAGATTGCATCCCGCTTTCTATCCTGCCCATCGGTACTTTCCCATGTTCAACAAACGCTTGAAGCAAGAGCTGGCCGCTCTTCGTGAAGAACTCTCCAGCCTCGTGCAGGTGAAGGAAAGCCTGGAAAGCGAGATGCTGGTGCTGAACCTTGAGCCCGACGGGCGCATTCAGTCGGTCAACCAGAACTTCCTCACCGAGATGCTCTACAAGAGTCATGACCTGATCGGTCGGGCGATTGAAGACATCGTCCCGGCCCACGTGAAGTCGGACGAATTCCATCACCGCTTCAAAAACGCCATGAATCGCGGCGAGCATTTCGCCGGTGCCGTGCGCCTGCTGCGTGGCAATGGAGAGGAAGCATGGCTGCGTTCGATCGTGCAACCGGTGCGCTCTTCGGATGGGCGGATCAAGCACATTTCGCTGTTCGCCAGCGACCTGACCCGCACCATTGAAGCCTCCCGTGAACACGAAAACCTGATCGGAGCACTGGTGCGTTCGACCGCTGTGATCGAGTTCGACCTCAACGGTAATGTGCTGAACGCCAACGATCGCTTCCTCAGCGGCATGGGTTACAGCCTGGCGCAGATCAAGGGCAAACATCACCGCCTGTTCTGCACCCCGGAGGAATACAACAGCGCCGAGTACCAGAATTTCTGGCGTCGTCTGAACAACGGCGAATTCGTCGCTGACCGCTTCAAACGTGTCGACAGCCACGGTCGTACGGTCTGGCTGGAGGCGTCCTACAACCCGGTGGTCGATGCCAACAACAAACTGTACAAAGTGGTGAAGTTCGCCACCGTGATCACTGATCAGGTCAACCGCGAACAAGCCGTCGCCGACGCGGCGAGCATTGCCTACAGCACCTCGCAGCAAACCGACAGCACCGCGCAACGTGGTACCACGGTGGTGACTGAAGCGGTCAACGTAATGCGTGATCTGTCGCGGCACATGCAGGCTGCCGGTGAGGGTATCGAAGCGCTGAACGAGCAGTCGCAGGTGATCGGCACCATCGTCAAAACCATCAGCGGCATTGCCGAACAGACCAACCTGCTGGCGCTCAACGCTGCCATTGAGGCGGCGCGCGCCGGTGAGCAGGGCCGTGGTTTTGCGGTGGTGGCCGACGAGGTGCGACAACTGGCCTCGCGCACCAGCCAGGCGACCGAAGAGATCGTCACCGTGGTGCGACAGAACCAGGAAATGGCGCGCAACGCCGTGGCGCTGATGACTGATGGCAAGCTCCAGGCCGAACAAGGGTTGGCGCTGGCGGCAGAGGCGGGCACGGTGATTGTCGAGATTCAGGACGGTGCACAGAAGGTCGTCAACGCCGTCGGCCAGTTCGCCAACCAACTCTCCCACTAATCTCCACTGATCCATTGTGGGAGCGAGCCTGCTCGCGAAAGCGGTGTGTCATTCAACATTGATGTGACTGACCTATCGCCTTCGCGAGCAAGCTCGCTCCCACAGGTTCTGTGTTTCTTCAGTGGCAGCGCTACAATCGGCTCCTTTTCCCCCGGAGCAGATCCCATGAGCGATTCCCACCGCCGCCCGGTGCCCCTGAACAAAGCCTACCGTTTGCTCAACCACGGGCCGACCGTGCTGGTCAGCGCCGCCCACGACGGTCAGCGCAATATCATGGCCGCCGCTTGGGCCATGCCGCTGGATTTCGAGCCACCGAAAGTCGCCGTCGTCCTCGATAAATCCACCTGGACCCGCCAACTTCTCGAAGCCTCGGGCACCTTCGTGCTCAACGTCCCTTGTGTCGATCAAGCCGACATTGTGCAAACCGTCGGCAATACGTCGGGCCTTGAAATCAGCCAAACTCAAGGACAGGACAAGTTTCAGGCGTATGGTCTGCAGACTTTTGCCGGTGAACAAGTCGAAGCGCCGCTGCTTGACGGCTGCGTCGCCTGGCTCGAATGCCGTTTGCTCCCGGAGCCGCGCAATCACGAGCAGTACGACCTGTTCCTCGCCGAAGTCATCGCCGCCCACGCCGATGAGCGCGTGTTCAGCGAAGGGCGCTGGCATTTCGAAGGACATGACGGTTTGCGCACCTTGCACCACGTGGCGGGCGGGCATTTCCTGAAGATTGGTGATGCGGTGGATGGGAAGACGTTAGCGGTGTGAATAGCGGCTGATGGCAAAACATTGCAGGATGTTGCAAGGTAGAGGGCATCGTCGAACCAATCAGGCAAATGCCCCATGGATCTTTCCCTTTCGAGTTATCTGGCGCCGCTGCTGTCGTTGGCCCTGTTGTGGACGGTGGCCGTGGTCACGCCCGGCCCGAACTTCTTCAACATCGCGCAACTGGCGGTCAGCCGTTCCCGCCGCCACGGTGTCGTCGCGGCGCTCGGCGTGGCCAGCGGAACCGTGTTGTGGGGGCTGGCGGGTGGCCTGGGCATTCAGTCGCTGTTCAGCGCCGCACCAGCGCTGTACTTGAGCTTCAAGATTGCCGGTGGCTGCTACCTGATCTACCTCGGGCTCAAGCAGTTCAAGCGCAAGGCGCCGATCGTCCCTGGCACGCTCGATACCTCGGAGCAAACGTTGCTCGGCGCTTACGGGCGGGGCTTTCTGGGCAACATGACCAACCCCAAATCCGCATTATTCGTCGCCACCATTTTCGCCACCGCCATGCCGGCTCACATCCCGCCGCTGTTGCTGGCGCTGGCGGTGCTGACCATGGCGACGCTGTCGTTCAGCTGGTATTGCTGCGTAGCGCTGTTCTTCGCCAGTCGGCGGATTGCCGGTGTGTATGAGCGTTCGCGGCAGTGGCTGGATCGGTTCGCGGGTGGATGCTATCTGCTGTTCGGTGCGCATCTGGTGGCGAATCGCTGATATCGGGTGATTTTCCGGGTTAAATCCGCTGCATGAAAAAAGGCCTACCTCGCGGTAAGCCTTTTTTGTTTGCGTACTACCCTCAATCCCCCAACGCTTCCCCTTCACGCCGTGGATCCGCGCCACCTTCCAACGACGCTTTCGCCTGTGCATCCTTGACCCGCACGATGGCTTGTATGCCGCTGGTCATGTCGATTTCATTCACCGCATGCCCTTTGTCTTTCAGCGCCTGAATCAGCGCCGGGCTGAATTGGCCTTGTTCCAGTTCGGTCGGGCCGTTGCGGCTGCCGAAGTTGGGCAGGCTGATGGCGCTTTGCGGGTCGAGGTGCCAGTCGAGCAGGCCGACGGTGGTTTTCGCTACGTACTCGATGATTTGCGAACCGCCGGGCGAGCCGACCGTGGCGACGAATTCGCCGCTGTGGCGATCGAAGATCAGTGTTGGCGCCATCGACGAGCGCGGGCGTTTGCCGGGTTCGACACGGTTGGCGACTTTCTGGCCGTTCTCTTCGGGGATGAACGAGAAATCGGTCATCTGGTTGTTCAGCAGAAAGCCCTGAACCATCAGGTGCGAGCCGAATGCGGCTTCGATGGTGGTGGTCATCGACACGGCGCCGCCGAGGTCATCCACCGCGACCACTTGCGAGGTGGAGATGCGCAGCGGCGAGCGGTCCGGCGCATAGGCAACCTGCACACCCGGCGGTGTGCCCGGTTTGGCGCTGCCCATGCTGCGTTCGCCGATCAGGCTGGCGCGGCTGGCCAGGTAACCCGGATCGACCAAGCCTTTGACCGGCACCGGCACAAAGTCGGTATCGGCGACGTATTGCGCGCGGTCGGCGTAGGCCAGGCGTTCGGCTTCGGCGATCAAATGCACAGCCTCTGGCGCCGGTTCGATGCCAGCCGGTTTGTCAGTTTTCACCGGTTTGAGCGGTGTCAGCGAAAGACGTGGATCGCGGGTTTCCAGCGCCTGCAACGTACCGAGAATCTGCGCCACGGCGATCCCGCCCGACGACGGTGGCGGCATGCCGCAGACCTGCCAGCGTTTGTAATCGGTGCACAGCGGCGCACGTTCCTTGGCCTGATAGCGCTGCAAATCGTTCAGCGACAGGCTGCCGGGGTTGGCGTGGCCTTGCACCTTGGCGACGATTTCTTCGGCGATCGGGCCTTTGTACAACGCATCCGGGCCTTCATTGGCGATGCGTTTGAGCACCGCGGCCAGCGCCGGGTTTTGCAGGCGTGTGCCGACGGCTTTGACGCTGCCATCGGCATTGAGGAAGTACTTGGCCATGTCCGGCGACTGGCGAATGACTGGATCTGATTCCAGCAGCGAATGCAGGCGCGGCGAAATGGCAAAGCCTTGCTCGGACAGTTTGATCGCCGGTTCAAACAGCTTCGCCCATGGCAGCCGACCGTGTTGTTTATGTGCCATTTCCAGCGCGCGCAACACGCCCGGCGTGCCGACCGAGCGACCGCCGATCTGCGCCTGCGGGAACGCCATCGGCTGGCCATCGGCACGCAAGAACAGCTTTTCGGTGGCGCCGGCCGGTGCGGTTTCGCGACCGTCATACGTGCGTACCTGTTTGCCGTCCCACAACACGATCATCGCGCCGCCGCCGATCCCGGAAGACTGCGGCTCAACCAGGGTTAACACCGCCTGCATCGCAATTGCCGCATCAATCGCCGAACCGCCCTGACGCAGCATCTCGCGCCCGGCTTCAGCAGCCAGAGGGTTGGCAGCCGCTGCCATGTGTTGGCTGGCGTGACGGGTTTGCAGGTCGGTGCGGTAACCGGACGCGGCTTCCGGTGCCAGCGGCAAGGTCGAGGAGGGCGGGGCGTTGCACGCGGTGAGGGTCAGGGCGCTGATGATCAGCGTCAGGGCAGGCAGGCGAAAGCGGCTTAAGGGCAAGGCTGAAAACACGCGGGCTCTCCGTCCGTGGGATAAAAGTCTTCGGGACTTTATCGACCGCCCGGTCGCGACGCAAACCGGTGGGCATTTTTGTCTTTCTTTTCGGGGCGGATGTTCGCTAGGGTCAACCTCAATCGACCTATTGCACACGTCCCCTGTAGGAGTGAGCCTGCTCGCGATCGCGGTGGGTCAGTCAGCAATGATGTTGGGTGTGATGACGCTATCGCGAGCAGGCTCACTCCTACATAGGTCAAGGCAAAAAAATCACCAGAGGCCGAACATGCACAGCGAGTTCCCCACCGAATCCAGCTACCGCGATCAACGCGAACAGTTTCTCGTCGCCGCTAATGCCGCCGGCGCCACGCTCACCTCCTACGCACATCCACGCTGCGGCCCCTTCGGTGAACCGCTGAGCACCGACGTCGCCGTGCTCGGCGATCCCCTGGCCAAGCGCCGACTGGTAGCGCTCAGCGGCACGCACGGCGTCGAGGGTTATTACGGCTCGGATTGCCAGATCGATTGGCTGAAAACCTTCGAACCCGGCTCACTGCCCAAGGATGTCGCGGTGGTCATGGTTCACCTGATCAACCCATGGGGCACGGCGTGGTTGCGCCGGGTCAACGAAGACAACATCGACCTCAACCGCAATCACCTCGATTTCACCGGGCCGCTACCGGATAACCGCGCGTACGCCGCACTCCACGAAATCTACGCCTGCACCGATTTGCACGGCCCTGAGCGCCAACGCGCCGATGCCTTGCTCGATGCGCAAATCAACGAACACGGCTGGCCGGCAGTGATGTCGATTGTCGAGGGCGGTCAGCACAGTCATCCCGATGGACTGTTCTATGGTGGCCGTGCGCCGAGTTGGTCGAACCGCACGTTGCACCAAATCATCGAAACGCATCTGGCTGGCGCTGAAACCGTGATGTGTTTCGACCTGCACACCGGCGCCGGTGAGTACGGTCATCCGATGTTGCTGACCATCACCCAGGCGCCGTACCCGGCACTCGCGCAAGCCCAGGCGATTTATGGCCCATGGCTTTACACGCTGCACACCGGCGCCGATACCTTGAGCGAAACCGGAGTGGCTGCGACGGCTACCGGGTACACCTCGCAGGCATTGCTCAATGCGTTGCCGAGCATGCAACTGATGCCGTTCGTGATCGAGTGCGGGACGTATCCGGGGCCGGAGGTACATCGGCATTTGCGCGATGACCATTGGCTGCATTTGCATGGCGATCCGCTGGACGCGACGGGGAGGGGGATCAAGTTGAATCTGTTGGAGCAGTTTTATCCGGCTGATCCGGATTGGCGGGCGATGGTGGGGTTGCGGACTCGGCAGATCTGGGCGAAGGGGTTGTTAGCCCTGTCGTGAGTAGGTCAGACATAGCGTTGTGGTGAGGAGCTTTATCCCCTCGCCACAAGTTCGGTGATCATCTCGAGGTGTAAATTAGTACTTATTGCTTGAACCCAGGCAGTCCATTCGCGGCGCGCCACTGCTTCACTGTTTCGGTGATTTCTTCGGCCGTTAGGGATTTGCTCAAATCTTCCGGCCAGTAAATCAGATCAGATCCCGCCGGGTGTTCAGAGAGACGCGTAAACTCCATTAATAGCGGATCAAGTATTTCATCGGGGCTGGTGTTGGCGGCTAGTACGGATTCTAGAAATTCAACGAAATCAGCTTCTGTGTAGTCAGATATTTTTGTCATGCAATGCTCGGTTTAAATGGGCGAATTGAATTACTGTTTGAATCCGGGTAGCTCATTGGTGGCGCGCCATTTCTTTACGGTTTCGGTGATGCCTTCAGGGGTGCAATCAGCGTCATCCTCCGGCCAATAAATCAGGTCAGTACCCGCGGGATGCTCGGCGAGCTCACAGAATTTATCCAATAGATCCGCCAACACCATCTCTGGCGTGCCATCCCCATTAGAAGTGAATATTTCCTGCAATAAGCTAATGAATTGCACTTCGGTGTAATCAGTAATTTTATTTGCCATGAGGTTATTTCCGGTGAATATCTATATGGTTTTTTGGCGTGCTGACCCTTAAGTTCTCGATGTCATACACAGCACCACCTTCCGATACCCGTACAACGTGATGCAGTTCGTAAGTTTTTCTTTTACCCGCAGCATCTTGATACCGGGCATGAGGCGCGCTGCCACTGCGCATAAGCGCAATATTCTGCGGTTTAAATTGCTCAGCCAGTTCTGGATCATTCACAACCTCAGTCCAAAACGCCTTTCTGAAGGCATCGAAGCTTGAAAACTCCCGCCCCCTGAGCCTATCCGCAATCCGTGTAGGAATCGGCGCACCGATCCCCGTTCCCGCCCCAGCAAGCCATATCCCCGACACATCCTCACCAACCCCCGTCACTGTACCCGGCGTCAGTCTGGCCGGCCTCGAAAACACCACATACAGTGACTTCAAACCAGTGTCCGCCGGGAACACCAGAATACAATCCTCGGCAGTCATGTCCTCGCCGGGCAGGCCTTCTATCTGGCTGTCAGTGTTCTCGGCAATCGGATGAACAAGGATCGTGTTCAGTGGCTCGCCGTGTTCGGGATAGACCAGCGGCGGCATAGATCCTAGGGGCCCGCGTTGCGGCGTCCACAAAATCGTGATGCCGTTGAGCTTGGCCTCCATCGCAGTCTTGTCGCTGTTCCACTCGACTTTGACTGTACGCACCGAGTCATCGCCCGAAGCGCCGGAGTGGATGCCGTAAACCTGCATGATCCCTTCGGCGTCACGCCGAAACTGGAAGCGCACACGAGTGGGAGCGTGGCTCATGCGGCGTAGTTGTTCGTCGGTGTGCAGCGTGCCGTCGCCCATGCGGGTCGGCAGCATCCCGAGGACGAACACGCTGGCCGGCCCAGCAGCGCCGCGAATTGCCCAGTTGAGGCGCTGTTGCAGAATCCCGTCGCCCGCCAACCGGCCCAAGGCCAGATCGGCGCCTATCGCTGTCGCGACAGCGGTGCTGGCAGAGGGCAAGAGCATGGCGCCGGCGACCATGACCTTGCCGAAGTTGCTGGCGGGTTCGGGTGCCGTACCGGCGTCCGTTCGGCACCAGTTATCCACAGTGCAGGACTTGGCGAACACCTGATCTTCGCGGGGCTTGGGCGTTGGCCATTCATCCTTTTCGACGTACACCGGCTCCGGCGGGGGAGGCGGATTCCAAGCCGCCCACGAGCCGTTCCATCTCGGACGTTTCCAAGGCCAATCTTCATCGAAGAGAGATTTGAATCGAGCCATGCCAACTCCCTGTATGGCTTTGAATCGAGCCAGGGAAGCTTGTCGGTCAATGGGGGATTCGGGCAAACCGATGGGGTGACTTTCAGGCGAGAGATTTTACGAAAAATCCAATTCGTACCTGAATCGGACTCGTTTCCTACAGCGCTCTCTCGGCCTGTTGATTGGCGATCGGTTCAGATGAACCAGCGGTGCTTCGCGCTTGTAGTCTTTTGCTTTGGATGGAGGGCGCGTCTGAATTTGTCCTACAGGTTTTTCAGGTCGACAACTTACGCGCCTTTACCTGAGGATGTTTTCTGTTGTTTTTTCCAGGATGGATTTCAGATGAAAGGGATAAGTCCGTTGCCATTCAATTCTATTTTCAGTCGGCCATTGTCATGAGTGTCTCCAATGAGGACCGCGATTTTCTGGTGGCGATGGGCAGTCGCATTGCTCACTTACGCACAGTGCACGAGATCACACAGACTCGGTTTGCAAGGGCTTTAGGTCTTTCCCGGCAGACCTTTCAGGGCTACGAGGAGGGCACCCGCAGCATGCCGGTCACGACGCTGCTGAAGATGGCATTTGCGCTGCGCGTGCCTGTTGAAGACCTGCTCGGGGTTCCCTCGTACACGCAGACGCCCAGACGCAGCTTGACCTCGACGTGGTATCGACGGCTGCAGTCCATCAATGAACTTTCGAAGGTCCAACAGAAGGTCATTGCGCAGATGCTTGACGCCCTGATCGCACAGGCAGCGACCAAAGCGAGCAACGAAGAGAAGGATATTTTGAAGTAACAGATTACCGAGACTTTTCTCGAGGCATAAAAAAACGGCCTACCTTTCGGTAAGCCGTTTTTAGTACTTGGTGGCTACACAGGGACTTGAACCCCGGACCCCAGCATTATGAATGCTATGCTCTAACCAACTGAGCTATGTAGCCAAGTGGCGCGCATTATTCCCCTGAAATGGAAAAGCGTCAAGCGTAAATTTAAAATATTTCTTCTTATTTTCAACCGCTTATCCTCCAACCCGGAAATTCCGGGCCGGGCAGGGCATCAACGCAGCTGAAATCTTGCCGTATTGGCGCTCAAGGCGTGGCTGCCCTGACTCAGGGTGTCCGCCGCGAGGTTCACCGCCCGTGCGCCTTCAAGCAAGCGCACGGCCGCCTGATCAACCTGCTGGATATTGCCGCTGACTTCGTCGGCGGTGCTGGCCTGTTCCTCGACCGCCGTGGCGATCTGCGCCAACGTGTCTGTAACGCTTTGCACGGCGCTGGCGATTTCTCCTAAACGCTCACCGAGACCGGTAACCGACTCGGCATCGGTTTGCGCCTGGCCGCACGCGGCTTCCATCAGGCTCACGGCTTCGTTGACCGTGGCGCGCAAGCTGTCGACCGTACCGGCGATCTGCGCGGTGGACGACTGCGTGCGTTGCGACAGGCTGCGCACTTCGTCCGCCACTACGGCGAAACCGCGACCTTGCTCACCGGCACGCGCGGCTTCGATGGCTGCGTTGAGTGCAAGCAAATTGGTCTGCTCGGCGACACCGCGAATCGTGTCGACGACCAATTGAATCTGCTGGCCTTGCTCGCTGACTCGACCGAGTGCCGCAGCGGTGTCGTTCAAACGCTGGTTGAGCTGCTGAATACTCGCCGTGGTGCGCTGGCTGTCGCGGCTGCTGTCAGCGGCGATGCGCCGGGTGTGTTGGGCGCTGCCAGAAGCCTGCTCGCAACTCTGCGCCACGCCTTGCGACGTTGCGGCCAATTGCGTGGCAGCAGCGGCGATCTGGCTGATCTGCAACTGTTGCGCCTCGACTTCGCCGAGGGCGCCGCTGGAGTGTTCGTTGAGGCTGCGCACCGCGTTGCTCAGTTGCGAGGTCTCGTGATCGACGCCGAGCATGCTCGTGCGTAGTTGCACCACGGCAACGTTGAGTGCGGTGCTGATCGCGGCCAGTTCATCACGGCCCACCACCGGCACTTGCAGGCTGAGGTTGCCATCGCGCAGGGCTTCGGCGAGCAGGGTGATGCCGCTGGCACTGCGACGGATCGAGGCTTGCAGGCAGACGAACAAATACAGCGCCGCGAGTAGCAGGCAGCCGAAGATTGTGGCGACGATGATGAATTGGCGAATCGCCGAGCTGTGGTAGGCGTCGAGGCGCTGATCCAGCGACACCAGCGATTGCTGGCGCAGGGCGGCGAGGTCGGTCAGCAGCGCATCGAGGCTGCGTTCGAATTCTTCCGGTTTGAGATTGATAGAGCCGCCGAATACACCGTCGTCCAGCACCTTCAGACCGCTGTCGAGGTGTTTGAGGCTGTTGTGGTATTGGTTGGCCCAGCTCTGCTGATCTTTCGGCAGGCGTGCTTCGAGCAGCGTGGCAGTTTTGACCAGCTGCTCGCGGGCGTCACCGATGCGGCTGCGCAGGTCGCGCAATTGCAGACGGCTTTGCAGGGTGAATTGGCCGGAGACGACCGATGCCTGGCCGACTGCAGCGAGGCGTCCGACCCGTTCGATGAGATCCGGCGCGTGCTGCGTGGAAATTTGTGTCAGCAGATAGGTTTCCAGCCACGGAGCGAGGGTCAGGCGATTGTCCATGACGATCTGCTCGCGCAACGCTTGCAGGGCGCTGAGGGCGTTGGTGAAGCGGTCGTAACCGTCCGGCCACCAACCGACGCTGCTCAGGCTTTTTGAATCCAGACCATTGAGTGCGGTTTGCAGTGCTTGATAGCGGGTGAGGGTTTCGCCTTCAGCGCCTTCGTTTTTTAGGGCGGCGCCCAAATCCGTGGTCGCTTGCAGAACCGCTGGTTGCACCGCGTCGAACGCGGCCATGGCAGCGAGAGTGGCCGGCGTCGGTTGGCGATTGGTTTCCGTGGCGCGCCAGCGGGCGGCGCGATCACGTTGGGCGGCGAGCAGATTGTCCAGCGCATCCAGCGCGAGCAACTGGCGTACGCCGGCGCGTTCGCCGGAAATCAGATTGAGTTTGTCGCGATAGTCCTGGCCGATCATTAACAGGCTGCCGGCCAACGGCAGAATGAACAGCAGAAACAACAACTGGAATTTACCTGCGAAGCCAAACCGCCCCAGCAATTTGATCCCCGGTGAAAGGAAAGCCTGCATGCCCCATGACTCCTCTGGACACCACGCACCAATGGCGTGCATCGCGGTCGTGTGACCTGGATGTTGTGCCCTGCTAAAAGGCCTCGAAAGTTCACTCTCGCCCGCTCTGTAGGCCGGCTCTGTAGCGAAACTTCCCATTGTCGGTCGCCTTTGTAAGGCGCCCGCGTTCAAGGGGAGAAGCAAGGCAAGATTCAGACCATGGCGTTGCGCTATCACCTTGCAGTCGACGACCAGTCAGTTAGTTAGCTGGCTAAGGGGATGGCGCTGGCGCACCGAAAAATGGCACATTGACGCACCTGCCTGCGTGCACCCATCTGCTGTCCGGAAAACTTCCATGGCTATCAGCAACGTTCAGACCGCCGCTGCCTCGGCGCCCGCTGCTCCGCAAAGCAACCCATTGGTGATGCGTATCATCGGCGCAGTGGCGCTGGCGCATTTGATCAACGACCTGATCCAGTCGGTGCTGCCGTCGATCTACCCGATGCTCAAGGCCAATTACGGCCTGACGTTTACTCAGGTCGGCCTGATCACTTTGACCTTTCAACTGACCGCCTCGCTGTTGCAACCGTGGGTCGGTTATCACACCGATCGGCATCCAAAACCGTGGCTGTTACCGGCCGGTTCGATCTGCACGCTGATTGGCATCGTGATGATGTCGATGGTCGGCAGTTTCCCGTTGATTCTGCTGGCGGCGGCGCTGATTGGTATCGGTTCCTCGACGTTTCACCCCGAGGCCTCACGGATTGCGCGGCTCGCTTCCGGTGGACGCTTTGGCTTGGCGCAGTCGACCTTTCAGGTCGGCGGTAATGCCGGTTCCGCGTTCGGCCCGTTGCTGGCGGCGGCGATCATCATTCCGTTCGGTCAGGGCAACGTGGCGTGGTTCGGTTTGTTCGCGGTGTTTGCGCTGTTCGTGCTGTACCGCATCAGTCGCTGGTACGCCCATCACCTCAATCTGTTCAAGCTCAAGGCCGGTCAAGCGGCGACGCACGGGCTGTCGAAGGGCAGGGTGACCAGTGCGCTGGTGGTGCTGGGGCTGTTGGTGTTCTCGAAGTATTTCTACATGGCCAGCCTGACCAGTTACTTCACGTTCTACCTGATCGAGAAGTTTGACCTGTCGGTGGCCAGCTCGCAGTTGCACCTGTTCCTGTTTCTCGGTGCGGTAGCGGCGGGGACGTTCTTTGGTGGGCCGATTGGCGACAAGATCGGGCGTAAGGCGGTGATCTGGTTTTCGATCCTCGGTGTGGCGCCGTTTACGCTGCTTATGCCTCACGTTGATCTGTTCTGGACCAGCGTTCTCAGCGTGGTGATCGGCTTCATTCTGGCTTCAGCGTTCTCGGCGATTGTGGTGTATGCGCAGGAGCTGGTGCCGGGGAATGTCGGGATGATCGCCGGAATCTTCTTCGGTCTGATGTTTGGTTTTGGCGGGATTGGCGCGGCGTTGCTGGGGCATCTGGCGGATGTGCACGGGATTGAGTATGTGTATTTCCTCTGCTCTTTCCTGCCGTTGTTTGGCGTACTGGCGATATTCCTGCCGCGCACCAAAAAGGCCTGACCTCACACATTACCCATTGTAGGAGTGAGCCTGCTCGCGATAGCGGTGTGTCAGTCCGCACATCTGTAGCTGATAGAACGCTCTCTCGAGCAGGCTCCCTCCTACAAGGGATTGGTGGTGTGGCGGAAAATATTTCAGGCACAAAAAAGCCGCGTATCAAACGCGGCTTTTTCTTCGGCGTAACGCTTACACGTTGAAGCGGAAGTGCATCACGTCGCCATCTTTGACGATGTAATCCTTGCCTTCCAGACGCCATTTACCGGCCTCTTTGGTACCGGCTTCGCCCTTGTACTGGATGAAGTCGTTGTAGGCGATCACTTCGGCGCGGATGAAGCCTTTCTCGAAGTCGGTGTGGATCACGCCAGCAGCTTGTGGTGCGGTGGCACCGACTTTGACGGTCCAGGCGCGGACTTCTTCGACACCGGCGGTGAAGTAGGTCTGCAGGTGCAGCATTTCGTAGCCGGCGCGGATCACGCGGTTCAGGCCAGGCTCTTCCAGGCCCAGGGCCTCAAGGAACATGTCCTTCTCTTCGCCGTCATCGAGCTCGGCGATTTCCGCTTCGATCTTGTTGCAGACCGGAACGACCATCGCGCCTTCTTCTTCGGCAATGGCGCGAACCACGTCCAGGTGCGGGTTGTTCTCGAAACCGTCTTCAGCGACGTTGGCGATGTACATGACCGGTTTGGTGGTCAGCAGGTGGAAGCCCTTGATCACTGCTTTTTCGTCAGCGCTCATGTTCTTCATCAGGCTGCGCGCCGGCTTGGCTTCGGTGAAGTGCGCGATCAGTTGCTCAAGCAGAGCTTTCTGAACCACGGCGTCCTTGTCACCGCCCTTGGCGTTGCGCGCAACTTTCTGCAGTTGCTTCTCGCAGCTGTCGAGGTCGGCGAAGATCAGTTCCAGGTCGATGATTTCGATGTCGCGTTTCGGGTCAACGCTGTTGGAAACGTGGATCACGTTTTCGTCTTCGAAGCAGCGCACCACGTGAGCGATCGCGTCAGTCTCACGGATGTTGGCGAGGAACTTGTTGCCCAGGCCTTCACCTTTCGAGGCGCCGGCCACCAGGCCCGCGATGTCGACGAATTCCATGGTGGTCGGCAGGATGCGCTTCGGATTGACGATGGCTGCCAATGCTTCGAGGCGTGGATCCGGCATCGGCACGATGCCGCTGTTCGGCTCGATGGTGCAGAAGGGGAAGTTCTCGGCCGCGATACCGGATTTGGTCAGTGCGTTGAACAGGGTGGACTTGCCGACGTTAGGCAGGCCGACGATGCCGCAATTGAATCCCATGGTGTTTCCCCTCGGAGTAGAGTCAGGCCTTCTGGCTGTGCAGGTTTTTCATCGCGCGGTTCCATTCCCCGGCGAGGATATCCGGCAGCACGCCGAGGGCAAAGTCGATGCTGGCATCGAGTTTTTCCTGTTCGGCGCGTGGCGCACGACCCAGGACGAAATTTGAAACCATACTGGCGACGCCCGGGTGGCCAATGCCAAGCCGCAGGCGGTAGAACGTATTCTGATTGCCCAGTTGCGCAATGATGTCGCGCAACCCGTTGTGACCGCCATGGCCGCCGCCCTGCTTGAGCTTGGCAACGCCCGGAGGCAAGTCGAGTTCGTCATGCGCCACCAGAATTTCTTCAGGCTTGATGCGGAAGAAACCGGCGAGTGCCGCCACGGCCTGGCCGCTGCGGTTCATGTAAGTGGTGGGAATCAGCAGACGAACATCCTGACCCTGATGCGAATAGCGCCCGGTCAGGCCGAAATATTTGCGATCGGCCACAAGATTCACATTCTGTGCGTGGGCGATACGCTCAACAAAAAGGGCCCCTGCGTTATGCCGGGTCTGGTCGTATTCGGCGCCTGGATTTCCCAGGCCAACGATCAGTTTGATGGCAGTCACGATAGGGGCCCTTCCTTTGAGTGGTGAGTAACATCGCCGCGATCAGGCAAAGCGGCGAAAGTGGACGAAAAATGCTCATTTACCATGGATGTAAACTCCGCGTTCTCGCCCGCTTTCTCGCTACGTTCCAGTCCGCGATGTTACTTGCTCACTCAGGCTAAACAGAGTGAATTACTCTGCTGCGCCTTCTTCGGTAGCTTCTGGAGCAACGCGTGGAGCGTGTACGTTTGCAACAGCTTTGTCGTCACCGTGAGCCAGTGCAACGAACTCAACGCCTTTAGGGGCTTTGATGTCGGACAGGTGGACGATTGCGCCGATTTCCAGAGCCGACAGGTCGACTTCGATGAATTCAGGCAGATCTTTCGGCAGGCAAGTCACTTCGATTTCGTTCAGGACGTGCGAGATCTCGCCGCCTTTCTTGACCGGAGCTTCTTCACCAACAAAGTGCACAGGCACGATAGCAGTCAGTTTCTGACCGGCTACGACGCGTACGAAGTCAGCGTGCAGAACGTGACCTTTGGACGGGTGACGTTGCAGAGCTTTGATGATGACGTTCTGCTTTTTGCCGCCAACGTTCAGTTCGATAACGTGGCTGTAAGCCGCTTCGTTTTCGAGCAGTTTGGCAACTTCTTTGGCCAGCATGCTGATGGATTCAGGGGCTTTTTCGCCACCGTAAACAACAGCTGGAACCAGAGCGGCGAGACGACGCAGGCGGCGGCTCGCACCTTTCCCCAGGTCGGAACGCACTTCAGCATTCAGAGTAAAATCGTTCATTTTGTATCTCCAAAATAGCCATGACCGGAGTGGCGTTTGCGACCAGCGCCAAACACGGTATGGGCAAAAAAGCCCCGCCCCGGCAGGAATGCCGGGGCGGGGCGCTTTTCGTCAACGAGAGATTTCGCGAAGGGCAGGGCCCTTAACGGAACATCGCGCTGATCGATTCTTCATTGCTGATGCGGCGAACCGCTTCGGCAACAACCGGTGCGATATCCAGTTGACGGATACGTGCACAGGCTTGTGCTGCAGCGGACAGCGGGATGGTGTTAGTCACCACCAGCTCGTCCAGCACGGAATTTTCGATATTCTCGATGGCCCGACCCGACAGCACAGGGTGTGTGCAGTAGGCAAAGACCTTGGCTGCGCCATGCTCTTTCAGGGCCTTCGCCGCGTGGCACAGAGTGCCGGCGGTATCGACCATGTCATCGACCAGAATGCAGGTACGCCCTTCGACATCACCGATGATATGCATCACTTCAGAGTGATTGGCTTTCTCACGGCGTTTGTCGATGATCCCGAGATCCACACCCAGGGATTTGGCAACGGCACGTGCACGCACGACGCCACCAATGTCCGGGGACACGATCATCAGGTTTTCGAAGCGCTGATCTTCAATGTCATCCACCAGAACCGGGGAGCCGTAGATGTTATCTACCGGAATATCGAAGAAACCCTGAATCTGGTCAGCATGCAGATCAACCGTGAGAACACGGTCGATGCCGACTACGGTAAGCATGTCAGCAACGACTTTCGCGCTGATAGCCACACGTGCGGAACGCGGACGGCGATCCTGACGGGCATAACCAAAATAAGGAATAACAGCAGTGATACGAGTAGCCGAGGAGCGGCGGAAGGCGTCAGCCATCACTACCAGTTCCATCAGGTTATCGTTGGTCGGAGCGCAAGTCGGCTGAATAATGAAAACGTCTTTACCGCGAACGTTTTCATTGATCTCGGCAGTAATTTCGCCGTCGGAGAACTTACCGACAGAGATGTCACCGAGAGGGATATGCAGCTGACGTACAACACGCCGAGCCAGATCGGGGTTAGCGTTCCCCGTAAAGACCATCATCTTGGACACGCGCAGTACCTAGAGGCTGAGGGTAACCTGGATGAGTATAGAAAATGGCAGGGGCGGCTGGATTCGAACCAACGCATGGCAGGATCAAAACCTGCTGCCTTACCGCTTGGCGACGCCCCTGTATCTGTTGCATCAAGTGCCGAGCACTTGGTTCCTTTAGAGCAGACTTTGCAGCTTGCGGTGCAACATCGAAACGTTGCTGCCTTTGGCTACAAACCCTGTAAGGGTCTCTGTCAGAAGGGCCGAGACTTTATCAGCTTCAGCTTTGCTTGGGAAGCCCCCAAACACACAACTTCCAGTTCCGGTGAGTTTTGCTTCGGTAAATTTACCTAACAAATCCAATGCGTTACGTACTTCTGGATAACGCCTTGCAACCACCGGCAAGCAGTCATTTCGACTGTTTCCCTCGGGAACGGGGCGCACTTTAATGGGCGGCGTGTTACGTGTCAACAAAGGATCGGAAAAAATTTCTGCCGTACTAACAGAGACTTGCGGCACGAGCACCAGATACCACGGTTCTTCGGGATTCACCGGGGTGAGTTTCTCGCCCACGCCCTCGGCAAACGCCGCGTGACCACGGACAAAAACCGGCACGTCGGCACCAAGCGTCAGGCCCAGTGCGGCCAGGCTATCTTCATCCCAACCCAACTGCCACAAATGATTCAGGCCCAGCAAAGTCGTCGCCGCATTCGAACTGCCGCCACCGATGCCGCCGCCCATGGGCAGGACTTTATCAATCCAGATATCGATGCCGAGCGTGCAACCGGACTGTTGCTGAAGCATTTTCGCCGCGCGCACGATCAGGTTGCTGTCATGCGGCACGCCGGCGAATTCGGTGTGCAGTTGAATCACGCCGTCATCACGCACGGCAAAAGTGATTTCATCGCCGTAGTCGACAAACTGAAACAGCGTCTGCAACTCGTGATAACCGTCTTCACGGCGCCCGAGAATGTGCAGCATCAAGTTGAGTTTGGCCGGCGAGGGCAGGGTCAGACGTGCAGCGGTCATCGGTTATTGTCCCAGCTTGCGCGGTTGCCAGGTCTTGATCACCAGCGTCACGTCAAGATCAGTGCCGTGCAGCTTGATGCGCTCCGGCAACCAGTAACCGTTTTGTTCGGTGTAGGCGGTGTATTCGACTTTCCAGCCATCCTGTTCGAGGTTGGCCAGGCGGCTGTCGGCATCCAGATTCAGGCGACTTTTGCTGTCCGGAGCGGGCAGGCCACGGACCCACCAGGCCAGATTCGACACCGGCAGTTTCCAGCCGAGCTGTTCTTCGAGCAGGGCTTCCGGGGACTGCGATTCATAGCGACCCTGGTTGGCGACTTCCAGCGAGACCTTGCCCGGACGCCCAGTCAAACGTGCCGCGCCACGACCCAGCGGGCCGGACAAACGAATGTCGTAGTAATCCTGACGTTGCAGCCAGAACAGCGTGCCGCTACCGGAATCTTTCGGTGCGCGGATGCCGATCTTGCCGTCGATCTGCCAGCCGTCGAGGCTAGTCAGTTGCTGTTTGTTCGCGGCCCATTGAGCCGGACTGCCGTGGCCCTCGACCGATTCGCGAGTGCCAAAACCCGAGCAGCCAGCGAGCAGGGCGATGAAGCTGAAAACAATAACGTGGCGCAAAAACATGAGTTAAAGAGTCTCGGATCCGGTCAAGCGCTTGATGGTGCTGCGCAGAATGGTGCTGTCGGGCTGATCCTTGAGGAATTTGCCCCAGATTTGTTTGGCTTCACGCTGGTTACCCTTGGTCCACAACACTTCACCGAGGTGCGCGGCGACTTCGTGATCAGGGAAGCGCTCCAGCGCCTGACGCAGATATTTCTCGGCGTCATCCAGATTGCCCAGGCGGTAATTCACCCAGCCGAGGCTGTCGAGTACGGCCGGGTCTTCCGGATTGATCTGGTGTGCCTGCTCGATCAGCGCTTTGGCTTCAGCGTAGCGCGTGGTGCGATCGGACAAGGTGTAGCCGAGTGCGTTGAGCGCCATGGCGTTGTCCGGATCACGCTTGATGATCAGGCGCAGGTCTTTTTCCATTTGCGCCAGGTCATTGCGTTTTTCCGCGAGCATGGCGCGGGTATAGAGCAGATTCAGATCGTCCGGGTATTGCAGCAAGGCTTGCTGCAAGACTTTCCAGGCCTTGTCGTCCTGTTTATTGGCCGACAGGGTTTCCGATTCGATCAGGTACAACTGAATCGCGTAGTCCGGTTGTTCGTCGCGCTGGGCGGCGAGTTTGCTTTGCGCTTCAGCGGTCTTGCCGTTGTTCATCAGAATATCGGCCTGACGCAATTGCGCTGGCAGATAGTCGTTGCCCGGGCCGACCTGGGCGTACTCGATGAGGGCGCCTTGCGGGTCGTTGCGTTCTTCGGCAATTCGCCCCAGGTTCAGGTGCGCCGAATCGACGTGGCTTTCGCGGGCGATCAAGTCTTCCAGATAACCCTTGGCCTCGTCCCAGGCTTTGGCTTCCAGGCAGACCAATGCCAGCGAATAACGCAGTTCGTCGTCTTCCGGGTATTGCTGCACAAGGCTGGAGAACTCGGCCTTGGCGTCGTCCATCCGGTCCTGTTCAACCAGCATGCGCGCGTAAGTCAGGCGCAGGCGCTTGTCGTCCGGGTACTTCTTGATGCTTTTTTGCAGCAGAGGCAGCGCTTCGTCGCCTCGGTTGAGAATTTGCAGCAGGCGCGCGCGCAGCAGAATCGGCGCGATCTCGCCGTCATCCGGCGGATTGTCTTCGAGCAGGGCCAGTGCGGCTTTGTTGTCACCGTCCTGCTGCAAGAGCAGGGCTTTACCGAAAATCAGCTGGCTGTTGTTCGGATGACGCTGCAACAACCGGTCAAAACTTTTCATCAGGCCGTTGCGGGTTTCCTGATCGGTATCCGCTGCCGACAACGCGAGGAAGTCGAAATGGGTGTCGCCCTTGCCCTGCAGGACTTTCTCCATATAGACCATCGAGTCGTCGTAACGCCCGGCGCGCGCCAGTTGCACGGCAGCGGCGCGTTGCGCTTCGAGGTCGTCCGGGGCGTTTTTCGCCCAGATCAGCGCGGTATCGAGGGCCGGTTGATCGGCGCCCAGATATTCGGCGATACGGAATGCGCGCTCGGAGACGCCCGGATCCTGGGTGTTGATGGCCTGGGTCACGTAGTTGTCCAGGGCAATGTCGAAACGATTGCGCTGGCCGGCGAGTTCGGCGCTCAACAGGCTGAAAACGGTTTCCTCGCTGAACGAGCTGTAAACCTTGGGCTTTTCAGGCGCGGGCGTGGTGTCTTCAACCGACGGCGTACCGTCCGGCGAAACGGGAGCCAAGGCCTGGCAGCCGCTGAGGAAGACAAAAGCGAGGAGCAACGCGGAAGATCTATTCATATAGGAAGAGGACGACTAACCTGCGGTCGGATCATCATGACACAAGCCTTCGGCCAAACATAACCGAGTCTCAATTGTGCCCATTATAGGGACTGACGATTGGGACAATAGTCAGCGGTAGTTGTTCTGAATCTTTCGAAGGTGGACAATTGCCGGCTTCACGTCACCATCAGCGACCTTGAATGGCCTTCCTTGCACTCGGTATCAACCACAAGACTGCTTCAGTAGACGTCCGCGAGCGCGTGGCTTTTACTCCTGAACAGCTGGTGGAGGCCTTGCAGCAGCTCTGCCGACTGACCGACAGCCGCGAAGCCGCGATCCTCTCCACCTGCAATCGCAGTGAGCTTTATATAGAACAGGATCAGCTTTCTGCCGATATCGTGCTGCGCTGGCTGGCCGACTATCACCATTTAAGCCTCGATGAGCTGCGCGCGAGTGCTTATGTGCATGAAGATGATGCGGCAGTTCGTCACATGATGCGCGTCGCCTCCGGGCTCGACTCGCTGGTGCTGGGCGAGCCGCAGATTCTCGGTCAGATGAAATCGGCCTACGCCGTGGCCCGCGAAGCCGGCACCATCGGCCCGCTGTTGGGGCGACTGTTCCAGGCCACGTTCAATGCCGCCAAACAGGTGCGCACCGACACTGCCATCGGTGAAAACCCGGTGTCGGTGGCGTTTGCTGCCGTCAGCCTGGCGAAACAGATTTTCAGTGATTTACAGCGCAGTCAGGCCTTGCTGATTGGCGCCGGCGAGACCATTACATTGGTCGCCCGCCATTTGCACGAACTGGGGGTCAAGCGCATCGTCGTCGCTAACCGCACGCTGGAACGCGCCAGTCTGCTCGCCGAACAGTTCGGCGCCCACGCGGTGTTGCTGTCGGACATCCCGGCAGAACTGGTGCGCAGCGATATCGTCATCAGTTCGACCGCCAGTCAGTTGCCGATCCTTGGCAAAGGCGCGGTGGAAAGTGCATTGAAGCTGCGCAAGCACAAACCGATCTTCATGGTCGACATCGCCGTTCCCCGGGATATCGAGCCGGAAGTCGGCGAGTTGGACGACGTTTACCTCTACAGCGTCGACGATCTCCACGAAGTGGTCGCCGAGAACCTCAAGAGTCGCCAGGGCGCAGCCCAAGCGGCGGAAGAGATGGTTTCGGTCGGCGCCGACGATTTCATGGTGCGCTTGCGCGAGCTGGCGGCGGTCGATGTGCTCAAGGCCTATCGTCAACAGAGCGAACGCCTGCGCGACGAGGAGTTGCAAAAGGCCCTGCGGCTGCTGGCCAACGGCGGCAACGCCGAAGATGTGCTCGGGCAACTGGCCCGTGGCCTGACCAATAAACTCTTGCATGCGCCCAGCGTGCAATTGAAAAAGCTTTCTGCCGAAGGCCGCCTCGATGCGCTGGCCATGGCTCAGGAACTCTTTGCCCTCGAGGGCTCACCGGATAGCTTTTCGGATAAAAAACCGCAATGAAAGCGTCACTGCTCAATAAGCTGGACATCCTCCAGGACCGTTTCGAGGAACTGACCGCGCTGCTCGGCGACGGCGAAGTCATTGCCGATCAGGCCAAATTCCGCGCCTATTCCAAGGAATACGCCGAACTCGAGCCGGTGGTACAAGGCTATAAAAAGCTGCTCAGCGTACAAAGCGACCTTGAAGGCGCGCAGGCGCTGCTCAAGGACAGCGATCCGGACATGCGTGAAATGGCCGTGGAAGAAGTCCGCGAAGCCAAGGAATTGCTGATCACCCTGGAGTCCGACCTGCAACGCATGTTGCTGCCCAAGGATCCGAATGACGGGCGCAACGTCTTCCTCGAAATTCGCGCCGGCACCGGTGGCGACGAGGCGGCGATCTTCTCCGGCGATTTGTTCCGCATGTACTCGCGTTACGCCGAGCGCCGTGGTTGGCGGGTCGAGATCCTTTCGGAAAACGAAGGCGAACACGGTGGCTATAAAGAAGTCATCGCCCGCATCGAAGGCGACAACGTTTACGGCAAGTTGAAATTCGAATCCGGCGCGCACCGCGTTCAGCGTGTACCTGCCACCGAATCCCAGGGCCGTATTCACACCTCGGCCTGCACCGTGGCGGTATTGCCCGAGCCGGACGAGCGCGAAGCCATCGAGATCAATCCGGCGGATTTGCGCGTCGACACTTTCCGTTCCTCCGGGGCCGGTGGTCAGCACGTCAACACCACCGACTCGGCGATCCGCATCACGCACATACCGACCGGTACCGTCGTCGAGTGTCAGGAAGAGCGTTCCCAGCACAAGAACCGTGCCCGGGCGATGGCCTGGCTGTCGGCCAAGCTCAACGATCAGCAGACCGCAGCGGCGGCCAACGCAATCGCCAGCGAGCGTAAATTGCTGGTCGGTTCCGGCGACCGTTCCGAGCGCATCCGTACCTATAACTTTGCTCAGGGCCGGGTCACCGACCATCGCGTCAACCTGACCCTGTACTCGCTGGATGAAATCCTCGCCGGTGGCGTCGAGGCGGTGATCGAGCCGTTGCTGGCCGAATACCAGGCTGACCAACTCGCCGCGATAGGTGAATAAATGACCATCATTGCCAGCCTGTTGCGCGCCGCCGAACTGCCGGACTCGCCCACCGCGCGTCTGGACGCCGAATTGCTTCTTGCCGCCGCGCTGGGCAAGTCGCGCAGTTTTCTGCACACCTGGCCCGAGCGCATCGTGCCGAGTGAGGCAGCGCTGACCTTTGCCGAGTACCTGCAACGTCGCCGTGGCGGTGAGCCGGTGGCCTACATTCTCGGGCAGCAGGGTTTCTGGAAACTCGATCTGGAAGTCGCGCCGCACACGCTGATCCCGCGTCCGGACACTGAATTGCTGGTGGAAGCCGCGCTGGAATTGCTGCCCGCGACGCCGGCCAAAGTGCTCGACCTCGGCACTGGCAGCGGTGCGATCGCATTGGCCTTGGCCAGCGAACGTCCGGCGTGGAAAGTCACCGCCGTGGATCGCGTACTCGAAGCCGTGGCCTTGGCCGAACGCAATCGTCAGCGCCTGCATTTGAACAACGCCACGGTGCTGAGCAGCCATTGGTTCAGCGCGCTGGAGGGTCAGCGTTTCCAGTTGATCATCAGCAATCCGCCGTACATCGCTGCGGCCGATCCGCATCTGGTCGAGGGCGATGTGCGCTTCGAACCGGCCAGTGCGCTGGTCGCCGGTGAAGATGGGCTCGATGATCTGCGCTTGATCGTTGCGCAGGCGCCGGATCACTTGGAGGCCGCTGGCTGGTTGATGCTCGAGCACGGCTATGATCAAGCCGAAGCCGTCCGCGACTTGCTGCTGACGCGCGGTTTCGAAGAAGTCCACAGCCGCACCGATCTGGGCGGTCATCAACGCATCAGTCTGGGGCGCCTGCCGTGCTGAATGATCAGGAATTGCTGCGCTACAGCCGGCAGATTCTGCTGCAACACATCGACATCGACGGGCAGTTGAAGCTCAAGGCCAGTCGCGTGCTGATCGTCGGCCTTGGCGGTCTCGGTGCGCCGGTTGCGTTGTACCTCGCAGCGGCGGGTGTCGGTGAGTTGCATCTGGCGGATTTCGACACGGTCGATCTGACCAACCTGCAACGCCAGATTATTCATGACACCGACAGCGTCGGCATGAGCAAAGTCGACTCGGCGCTCAAGCGTCTGACCGCGATCAATCCAGAAATCCAACTGATCCCTCATCGTCAGGCGCTCGACGAGGACTCTCTCGCCGCCGCCGTGGCTGCGGTGGATCTGGTGCTCGACTGTTCCGATAATTTCTCCACCCGCGAAGCCGTCAACGCTGCGTGTGTGGCGGCGCAAAAGCCACTGGTCAGCGGTGCGGCGATTCGGCTGGAAGGGCAACTTTCGGTCTTCGACCCGCGTCGCGCCGATAGCCCCTGCTACCACTGCTTGTACGGGCACGGCAGCGAAGCCGAACTGACCTGCAGCGAGGCCGGTGTGGTCGGGCCGCTGGTCGGTCTGGTCGGCAGCCTGCAGGCGCTGGAAGCCTTGAAGGTGCTGGTCGGTTTCGGCGAACCGCTGGTGGGCCGTTTGCTGTTGATCGATGCCCTCGGTTCGCGTTTCCGCGAGTTGCGCGTCAAGCGTGATCCGGGTTGCAGCGTCTGTGGTTCGCGCCATGCGTGAAGCGCCGATCGGCGTGTTCGACTCCGGTGTCGGCGGCTTGTCGGTGCTGGCGGAAATCCAGCGTTTGCTGCCCAATGAATCACTGCTCTATGTCGCCGATTGCGGGCACATTCCCTATGGTGAGAAAACCCCGGAATTCATCCGTCAGCGCTGCAGTGTGATGGCCGGGTTTTTCCGTGAGCAAGGCGCCAAGGCCTTGGTCATCGCGTGCAATACCGCGACGGTCTCGGGTGTCGCCGATCTACGCCGTGATTTTCCCGACTGGCCGCTTGTCGGTATGGAGCCTGCGGTCAAACCTGCCGCCGCCGCGACCCGCAGCGGTGTGGTCGGTGTGCTCGCCACCACCGGCACGTTGCAGAGTGCCAAGTTCGCTGCGTTGCTGGATCGTTTCGCCACTGACGTTCGCGTAATCACCCAGCCGTGTCCCGGCCTGGTCGAGTTGATTGAAAGCGGCGATCTGCACAGCGCCGAGTTGCGCCAGTTGCTGCAAGGTTATGTCGAGCCGCTGTTGGCCAGCGGTTGCGACACGATCATTCTGGGTTGCACTCACTATCCCTTTCTCAAGCCGATGCTCAAGTCGATGATCCCAGCGGACATCAGCCTGATCGATACCGGTGCTGCTGTAGCGCGGCAACTTCAGCGGCTTTTGGCGGAGCGCGATTTGCTCGCTGCCGGCCCGAACCAACCGGTCAGATTCTGGACCAGTGCCGATCCCGAGTACTTTAAAAACATCCTGCCACTGCTCGGACAAAACGCTGGCGAAGTGCAAAACTTCGACTTGTAAAAAAATTGTGAAATAACTAAAAAATCAGCTGAACTTCTAAGCAGGCGCCAGCTTCTATAGCGAAGAGTTATCTAGAAAACCAAACGTTCGTTCCGGAAAAGGAAGTTTCAACGTGAAGCGACTATTCTGCTTGGCCGCGATTGCGGCCGCACTGATGGGGCAAAGTTTTACTGCACAAGCGGCAGGTGTGGAGTTCGCGGTGGGGGCCACCAGCGATTCGACCATGACGTACCGCCTGGGCATGAATTTCGATTGGGACAAGAGCTGGCTGCAGAGTGATGTCGGTCGCCTGACCGGTTACTGGAGCGGGGCTTACACTTACTGGGAAGGTGACAAGACGTCCAGTAACAACAGCCTGTCGTTCTCGCCGGTATTTGTTTACGAGTTTGCCGGTCAGTCGGTCAAACCGTACATCGAAGCGGGGATCGGCGTGGCGGCGTTCTCCAATACCAAGTACGAATCCAACAACCTCGGCGGCTCTTTCCAGTTTGAAGACCGCATCGGTTTTGGTCTGCGTTTCAATGGCGGGCATGAAGTCGGAATTCGTGCGACGCACTATTCCAACGCTGGCCTGGCCAGTGATAACGACGGTGTAGAAAGTTACTCGCTGCATTACACACTGCCGTTGTAACGGATACACGCCTCACCCCTGTGGGAGCGAGCTTGCTCGCGAAAGCTATTTCATATTCAACGATGATGTTGAATGAAAGACCGCCTTCGCGAGCAAGCTCGCTCCCACAGTTGTTTTCAGTGAACTCAAAAATCAGCGGTAGGCAGTCGTGATGCCTTTGCGCTCTTCAATGCACTCGGGTGCGCCCATTTCGAACTCGCGGCAGATCAGCGGGCGCTTTTCGTAAATCGTGCACATCATCGTGTCGCGATCCAGCGCCGCGCACCAGCCGTCGTCCAGACGCAGCATCACTTCACCGCCCCACTCATCGGTATCGATAAAGCGATCAGGCACGCCGGTGTCGGTGATCAGCATCACTTCGAGCTGGCAACAGCACGCCGCGCAGGTCGAGCAGGTGACTGCCGGTTCAGTGATTTGTTGGTGGGGAATGGTCTTCATGGCCGGCAGTGTAAGGCAGTGGTCGACATGCGTGTGAAAGCTCTGACGGACGCTCAGTGGCTTAATCGCCGGGCCATCACATGCAACAGCGGAAACAGCAGCGCCCAGAGCATGCCGATGCCGATCAGGGTGGGTAACTCGCCGTAGGGAAATTGCACGCCTGCCAGCCGCCCGCCGGCGTAGTAAGACAATGCGCCGCCGACGGCACCCAGTGAACTCGCCAGCCACCACGGCCGGGCGCTCCATGCCAGGCAGTGGCGCAAAGTGGTCGCGAGCAACGCCCACAACAGCATCAGCCACAGTGGAATCAGCGGCGACAAATCCTGAAATTCGAATACGCCCAAAGCGCGCAAAACGCTGTCCACCGCCGTGCCGACAATCACCACGCTCAACACCAGACGGCCCTCGGCCGCCCAACTGCTGATCCAGCGCAGATGGATGACCAGCACCGCCAGCGCCACCAGCAGCCACAAACTGTTGCCGCCGAGCACGCAGATCAGCCAGCCGATCTGGAACAATACGGCATTGGCGACACGCTCAAGCATCGAAGCGTCCGAGCAGCGGTGCGGTCATCGCGGCCGGTTTGGCCAGCAACAATTGCGCGGTGCCGATGGTGCGTTCGAGGAAGCCGCCCTCGCAGTAACACAGGTAAAACTCCCACAGCCGCAGGAAATAATCGTCATAGCCCAGTTCGGTGAGACGGCCATGGGCGCGGCGGAAGTTCTCATGCCACAGGCGCAGGGTTTTTGCGTAATGCAGGCCGAAATCTTCCATGTGCAGCAGGTTCATGTCGGTGTCGCGGCCGACCACTTCGAGCATTTTCTGCACGCAGGGCAGGGCGCCGCCGGGGAAGATGTAACGCTGGATAAAGTCGACGCCGCGCTTGGCCTGTTCGTAGCGCTGTTCGCGGATGGTGATTGCCTGGATCAGCATCAGGCCGTTGCTCTTGAGCAAGTGCGCACATTGTTTGAAGTAGGTCGGCAGGAAGCGGTGACCGACCGCTTCGATCATCTCGATCGACACCAGTTTGTCGTATTCGCCGGTCAGGTCGCGGTAGTCCTTGAGCAGCAGCGTGACCCGATCCTGCAAGCCCAGTTGTTCGATGCGTTGCGCGGTAAACGCGTACTGCTCTTTCGAGAGGGTCGTGGTGGTGACGCGGCAACCGTAGTTCTGCGCCGCGTAGAGCGCCATGCTGCCCCAACCGGTGCCGATTTCCAGCAAATGGTCGCTGGGTTGGAGCGCGAGCTTCTGACAGATCCGCTCGAGTTTGTTCAGCTGCGCCTGTTCGAGGCTGTCTTCTGGCGTAAGGAACTGCGCCGCCGAATACATCATGGTCGGATCAAGAAACTGCTCGAACAGGTCGTTACCGAGGTCGTAGTGCGCGGCGATGTTTTTCTGCGAACCCTTGCGCGTATTGCGATTCAGCCAGTGCAGGCCTTGCACCAACGGCCGACCGAGACGGGCCAGGCCACCCTCCATGGCATCGAGCACGTCGAGGTTGCTGACGAACACGCGCACCACCGCTGTCAGATCCGGTGAACTCCAATAACCGTGGATAAACGCCTCGCCAGCACCAATCGAACCATTGCCCGCGACCATGCCCCAGACGGCCGGATCTGTCACATGGATTTCCCCGAGCAACGCACTGCCGGGCGTACCGAACATCAGCCGTTCGCCATCCTCGACCACTAGCAGTTGCCCGTTTTTCAACTGAGCCAATTGGCGCAGCACGCCACGGCGCAGCAGCGATCCGGTCAAACCGTTGGCGCTGAACCGACTGATCGACAGACTAGAGGATTTCATGGCGGTGCTCCTTGGGAGGCACAGTGGCGGTTTGAAAGCTGCCGTCGGCAGTCTGATGAGCAAAGATCGGTGCGCGTTTAAGCAGCAGTCGCAGCGCCTGCCAATAAATCGCCAAGGCGGTTTTCGCGGTCATCCACGGAAAGCGCCGCAAGTAACGGTGCAGGCTGTGGCGATCGAGGCTTTCGCGTTGCAGATTGAGCGTCGCGTCGAACAGCTTGTGCTCGCCCTGCCAGTCGGCCATGTGCACACCGAGGTTTTGCGCGGCGGGACTGAAACTCATGCGGTATTCGAGATCGCGCGGCAAAAACGGCGAAACGTGAAAGGCTTTGGCCACGGCGAAGTGCTGATGAAAATCCTGCAGGTTGGCGGGCGTGCGCGCCGGCAGCACATAGTGATAACGCTCGCGCCACGGCGTGTTGGTGACTTCGCAGACAATCGCCGCCAGTTGCCCGTCGGCCTCATGGCAATAAAAGAAACTCACCGGGTTGAACGACAACCCCCAGCTGCGCGCCTGGGTCAGCAGGCAGATCGAGCCTTGCGGTTCATGGCCGATGGCAATGCCGACCTGCTGACGCACGGCGTCGATCAGGCGTATGCCACGGCCGGTGAAGGTCTTCAGGTAGTCGGTCTCGCGAAAGGAAAAGGGAGCAAAGCGACTGCGCCCGGCCAGTGGCGACAGTGCAAGCACGGCGTCCTGCTCGCTGAGGTCGAGGTAGAGCAAACCGATGCGGTAACGGAATTCATGGCGGCGCGGGGAAAAACGCCGATGGCCGATCCAGCCGCTGTACAGGGCGCTGTTCATAAGGTTTCCCCGAACGCGGCGGCCACGCGCAAGGCGCTGACGACACCGTCCTCATGGAAACCGTTGGCCCAATAGGCGCCGCAATAATGCGTGTGCTGCGCGCCATCCAGTTCGCCCCAGCGCTCCTGTGCCGCCACCGCAGCGAGGCTGAATTGCGGGTGGGCGTAGGTGTAACGGGCGAGCACTTTGTCCGGGCTGATGCCGGCACTCTGATTGAGGCTGACGCAGAACGTGGTGTCGCTCTGAATGCCCTGCAGAATGTTCATGTCGTAGGTGACGGCGGCGTGGGTGTGGCCGGCGCCGCTGAGCCGATAGTTCCAGCTCGCCCAGGCCAGTTTGCGTGTCGGCAGCAAACGCGTGTCGGTGTGCAGCACCACTTCATTGTCGGCGTAGGGCAGGGCACCGAGGATCGCGCGTTCGGCATCGCTGGGGACTGCCAGCAGTTTCAGCGCTTGGTCGCTGTGACAGGCGAACACCACTCGATCGAAATGCTCAAGGCCTGCCGGGCTGTGGATAACTACGCCATGCACATCGCGATCAACCCGGGTTATCGGGCAATTGAGCCGAATCCTGTCTTTGAACGCGGCCGTCAGCGGCGCGATATAGGCGCTTGAGCCGCCTTCGATGACTTGCCATTGCGGCCGATCGCTGACAGACAACAGCCCATGGTTTTTGAAAAACCGCACAAAAAACTGCAGCGGGAAGTTGAGCATTTCTGCCATCGGCATCGACCAGATCGCCGAGCCCATCGGCACGATGTAATGCAGGATGAACCGTTCGCCGTAACCGCCGGCCTTGAGGTACTCGTCAAGGGTTGTGTCAGCGGCGATGCGCAGTTCAACCAGGTCGCGCTGGGCTTCTTTGTTGAAGCGCAGGATGTCGCGCAACATGCCCCAGAACCCCGGCGACAACAAATTGCTGCGCTGGGCGAAGAGGCTGTTGAGGTTGTTGCCGTTGTATTCCAGGCCGGTGTCCGGGTCGGTCACCGAGAAACTCATTTCGGTCGGTTTGAACGCTACGCCAAGCTGGCCGAGCAAGCGAATGAAGTTCGGGTAGGTCCAGTCGTTGAACACGATGAAACCGGTGTCCACGGCGTACTGCCGTTCTGCGACGGTCACGTCCACGGTGTGCGTGTGGCCACCGACCCAGTCGCCGGCCTCGAACACCGTCACTTCATGCCGGCGATTAAGCAGGTAGGCACAGGTAAGCCCGGCGATCCCGCTGCCGACGATGGCGATTTTCATGTCGGATCCGTCAGCGGAGGCGACTTGCGCACCATGCGCTTGCCGATCGCCAGTTGCACGCGTGCCGGCAGTTTCGACAGCGGCCACAACGCGGCCATGAACAGCGCCGGGAAGGCGATCTCCAGCGGCCGGTCCTTGAGCTTGGCGAAGATGTGCCGCGCGGCTTTATCCACAGGCCAGCTCAAAGGCATTGGGAAATCGTTTTTCGCGGTCAGGGGTGTTTCGACGAAACCGGGGCTGACCACGGTGACTTCAATGCCTTCGTCGGCCAGATCAATGCGCAGCGATTCGAACAGATAACGCAGTCCGGCCTTTGAGGCGCCGTAGGCTTCGGCCCGTGGCAGTGGCAAGTAGGTCACCGAACTGGCCACGCCGATCAGATGCGGCGCGGTGCCTTTGCGCAGCAGCGGCAGCGCGGCTTCGATGCAATAACTGCTGGCGAGCAGATTGGTGCGCACCACATGCTCGACGATCGAGGAGTCGAACTGCTTGGCATCGACGTATTCGCAGGTGCCGGCGTTGAGAATCACCGAGTCCAGCGAACCCCAGTCCGCGGCGATCTGCTCACCGATTTCGCGCACCGTCTGGCTGTTGGTCAGGTCACCAGGCACTACCAAAACCTGCCCTGGATAGCGTTGTGACAAGACTTTGAGCGGGGCAATCTGACGGGAACTGACCGCCAGGTGCGCACCGGTTTTCAGGATCTCTTCAGCCAGCGCCGCGCCGATGCCACTGCTGGCCCCGGTCAACCAATAACGCCGTGGAGGTGTACGACTCATCCCATTCTCCTTTTCAGCCAGGCAATGACCCGGCCCAATACTGGCAAGTGTTCATACAGCAGCGCCCCGGCATCGAAATAATCCCGATGGCGATAAACCTTGTCGTGCCACAGCAAATGCGAGCAGCCGCTGACGCGAATCACGCGGCCACCCGCCAGGCGCGGGTGGCGATAACTCATGACCCAGCGCAGGTAGCCTTCGCAGTCGCCGATCTGGTCGAAACCATGAAAATCGAAACGCAGTTCGCTGACGTTGGCGTATAGCTCGCCGAAGTAGTCGCGCAGTTGCGAAAGCCCCTGCACTTCGTGCAGCGGGTCGGTGAAATGAATGTCATCGCTGTACAGCTCGCCCAGGCTTTGCAGGTTGTCTTTGTTCAACGCTGAAAATTGCCGGGCGAAGCGGCGCAGAAATTCACTCATCATCGCCTCCTGAAGACGCACGCGAAGGCAGGTTCTTGAAGGCCGCCAAAGCGCGCTGACGCGAGGTGCTGAGGTTGACGATTGGCGACGGGTAGTCCGCCGCGCCGAACAAGCCACCGACGTCGGCCGGGTTATGCACTTGTTTTTTGTTAAGGTCGGCCAGTTCCGGCAGCCAGTGCTTGATGAACAGGCCTTCGCTGTCGAACTTTTCCGACTGGCTCAACGGGTTGAAAATGCGGAAGTACGGCGCCGAATCGGTGCCCGTCGACGAACTCCATTGCCAGCCACCGTTGTTCGCCGCGAGATCGCCATCAATCAGGTGGCGCATGAAAAAGCGTTCGCCTTCACGCCAGTCGATCAGCAGGTTTTTGGTCAGGAACATCGCCACGATCATGCGCAGGCGGTTGTGCATCCAGCCGGTTTCGAGCAATTGGCGCATCGCGGCGTCGATGATCGGCAGGCCGGTGCGCGCCTCTTGCCACGCGGCGAGATCGTCCGGCGCATCACGCCAGGCCAGCGCTTCGGTTTCCTGACGGAAGGCGCGGTGTCGCGAGACCCGTGGATAGCCGACCAGAATGTGCTTGTAGAACTCGCGCCATAGCAGCTCGTTGATCCAGGTGACCGCGCCGACCTTACCGCTCTCGAACTCGCCCTGATTGCTTTGCAGGGCGGCGTGCAGGCATTGCCGTGGCGAGATCACGCCGGCAGCGAGATACGCCGAGAGCTGACTGGTGCCGGGCTTGGCCGGGAAGTCGCGTTCGCTCTGGTAGTAGTCGATCTGCGCGTCGGTGAAGGTGTCGAGACGGCGTCGGGCTTCCTTTTCGCCGGCGGGCCATAGATCGCGCAGGGTCTGGCTCGGTGTGGCGAAGCCTTTGACGGAGTCGGGAATCGGGTCGCTGCTGACCTCAAGTTTTTCCTGTTTGCCGGGGGCTTTAACCAGCGCCGGCATCGAGCGATGCAGGCGTTCATAACAGACTTTGCGGAACTGGCTGAACACCTTGAAGTAACTCTCGGTCTTGGTCAGCACGCTGCCGGGTTTGAACAGCAACTGGTCGAGATAGCTGTGAAAGGTGATGCCCTCGGCCTTCAGTGTTTCGGCCACCGCTGCATCGCGACGGCTTTCATGGACGCCATATTCTTCATTGACGTGAACCGCCGCTATCTTCAGTTGCCGGCAGAGTTTGAGCAGTTCCGCCGGGGCTTGATCCCAATGGCTTGCAGTGCGAATCAGTAACGGGATGTTGAGTGTGCCAAGGCTTGCGCTCAGCTCACGCAGGTTGCGCAACCAGAAGTCGACCTTGCACGGCGCATCGTCATGTTCCAGCCACTGCTGCGGGCTCAACAGGTACACGGCGACCGTCGGGCCGCGCGCTGCGGCGGCCGCGAGGGCAGTGTTGTCATGTTGGCGCAAGTCGCTGCGCAGCCAGATCAATTGCATGTCGGAACTCACGGCGTCCATTAAATCAGCCCACGCTGAACGAGTTCCTGGTGCGCAAGAAGCGCGTCTTCCGCCAGGAACACATCAGCCATCTCGGAGGTTTTTACGGACAACTCGGCGTGGTGGATGCATACCGTTGGTCCGACCAGCATTTTTGGACAACTGACTCCGTTCAGTAGCTTGGGCAACTGCGCAAGGTTCATGGCTTTGCTGGAATACAGCAGTACGCCACGGGCTTGCAGATGTTCGACCGCCAGCGCCAGTTCGGTGGCCGGCAGCGGCCAGTCAAACACTTGCACCGGACAATCGGCGCTGCTGATCAGCCACGCGCACAGCCACAGGTGAGGTTCCAGTGGCAGGTCGGAATGATTGATCAACAGCAGCGGGGCGCCATGCAACTGACGATTGTTATGGTAGATGCGTGTGCCGAATTTGCTGCGTAACCACGAATAAAAGAACACCCGTTCCATCTGCGCGCCGAACTGGCCTTGCCAGCGCTGCTCCAGTTCCGCCAGCAACGGCATCAGCAATTGCTCGCACAGCGTGCGTGGCGGGTAGAGCGCCATGGCCTGATTGACGCTGTCGTCGAGGCTGCGTTCATTGAGCTGCGTAACGGCCGTCAGCAGTGTCTGGCGCAAGCGCTGCCAATCGTTTTCCACTGATTCGCTGAACGCCTGAGGTGCGTCGAGGAGCGGTTTGACCTGACTGACAGCAACCCCACGGTTAAGCCAGGTGAGGATGGTCAGAATCTGTTGCACGTGTTCGGCCGAATACAGTCGGTGACCCTTGGGGGTGCGTTGCGGCACGACCAGCCCGTAGCGGCGTTCCCACGCGCGCAGGGTGATCGCGTTGACGCCGGTCTGCCGGGCGACTTCGCGAATCGGCAGCCAGCCCTCGTCGAGGGCTTTTTTAAAATCCGCGCCTAGGTCTTCCTGGGCGCTGGTATCCATTTTGTCGTTCATTAGATTGCGTTTCGCAGGCTGAGGTTTTCCGGGTGCGGTTGCAGGTAAACCTGTTGCGCGATGTACGAATCCGGATGGAGGCGAAAGTGGTGCTTGAGCAGGGTCAACGGCACCACCAGCGGCACGATGCCCTGGCGATACTGGCCGATGACGTGTTGCATTTCCTGTTTGTCTTCGGCGCTGATTACCTGTTTCAGATAACCGCTGATGTGCAGCAGCACGTTGCAGTGGGTGCCACGGGTGGCGCATTTCTTCAATGCCGCCATCAGTTCGCTGAAGTAGCGGGGGCCGAGTTCGGCGGGATCGGTGTGCGCCATGTTGCCGAGCAGTTTGCCCAGTGCTTTGTATTGCAGCGGGTTGTGCGCCATCAGCAGGTATTTGTAGCGAGAGTGGAATTCGGTGAGGGCGCGGCGGCTCAGGCCTTTGGCGAGGACTTGTTGCCATTCGCTGTAGGCGAACACACGGGTGATGAAGTTCTCGCGCAGCACCGGATCATTGAGTCGCCCGGCTTCTTCCACGGGCAGATCCGGATGCCGTGCGCAGAACGCCTGGGCGTAAATGCCGCGTCCGCCGCCATTCACCGGGGCACCGTTGGCGTGATAGACCTTGACCCGTTCCAGGCCGCAGGACGGCGATTGCTGCATGAAGATGTAGCCGCAGATGTCATCGAGTTCGGCGGCCATTTTCTCGCCGTATTCGGCCAATGGCTGGGTGACGTTGATCGCCCGGTTCACCGTGCCGACCGCTTGTGGATGCTCAGCGTCGCCGACGAGGCGGATGGGTTCGCGCGGGATGCCCAGGCCGATGGCGACTTCAGGGCATACGGGGACAAAGTCGAAATGCTCGGTGAGGGTGCGGCTGCACAGGCGCGATTCCTTGTGCCCACCGTTGTAGCGCACTTCGGCACCCAGCAGGCAGGCGCTGATGGCGATTTTTGGCTTGGCTACGCAAGGATCAGACATGTGCACCTCGAATCTATACCTGTACAGAGGTTGATCTCTGTACAACTTTGCTCAGCATAGATTCATGGGTGTACAAGTCAAATTATTTGTATAACTTTTTTGGTTGAACGCAGTTCATTGTGGGAGCGAGCTTGCTCGCGAATACGGTCTGTCAGTCAATGCATCTGTTGAATGTTAATCCGCATTCGCGAGCAAGCTCGCTCCCACAATGGTCGGTGGTTATTTCCAGCCCTGCAGCCATTCAGCGTTGTTTTGTAGCGTCTGCCAATCGAGTCGTTCAGCACGCTTGGTCAACACCGCCTGCAACTCGACTTCCAGCACTGTGCCTTCCTCGTCGCGAAACAACTCGGTCACCAGAAAGTGTTTTTCACGGTTTTGCGGGTGAGCTGCTGTCCATTTCGACAGCAGCAATTTACGCGGATTGATGCGGTTCATTGCAGGTGTTCGTGTAAGCGTTTTGCAGCTTCCTGGCCACTGAGCCACGCGCCTTCGACACGCCCGGACAGGCACCAGTCGCCGCAGGCGTACAGGCCCAGATCAGCATCGGCCAGTGTGCCCCATTCGTGGCCCGTCGCCGGGCGCGCATAGAGCCAGCGGTGGGCGAGGCTGAAGCTCGGCGCCGGCATCGCGCTGTGCAACAGTTCAGCGAACGCACCGTGCAGTTGCTCGATCACCGCTTCCTTGGACAGGTCGATGTGTTGCCGGCTCCACGCGCTGGTGGCATGCAGTACCCAAGTGTCGAGGGTGTTGTCGCGTCCCGGTTTGCTGCGGTTGCGCGCCAGCCAGTCGAGCGGGCTATCCTGCACGAAGCAACCTTCGATGGGCGTATCCAGCGGCGTTTCGAAAGCGAGGGCAACGGCCCAGGTCGGGTCCATTTTCACCCCGGCGGCGGCCCCGGCCAGTTTCGGTGCGGCGGCCAACAAAGCAGTCGCTTGCGGTGCCGGCGTGGCGATCACGACGTGGCTGAACGGGCCGTGTGTAAAGCCCTCGGCGTCCTGCAGATGCCAGTGTTCCTCGCCGCGATAAACCTCGGTGATGCGGCAGGCGAAATGCACCTCCAGGCCATCAAGCAAGCCACGGGTGATGGCGCTCATGCGCGGCGCACCGACCCAGCGGGTCTGCTCGTCCGGCGACAGATTCAACTGCCCGCCCTGATAGGTGTAGAGCTGCGGCGTCCACTCGGCGACCCAGCCCTGGCTTTGCCAACGCTGTACTTCGGTGACGAAGCGGCGGTCGCGGGCGGTGAAATATTGCGCGCCCATGTCCAGCGAGCCAGCGTCGCTGCGCTTGCTCGACATGCGCCCGCCGCTGCCGCGACTTTTATCGAACAATTGCACGGTATGCCCGGTCTCTGTCAAAGCCTGGGCGGCGGAGAGCCCGGCGATGCCGGTGCCGATGATTGCGATAGGTACAGTCATAGGGGCCTCGTTTACCTTTCTGTACAGACTACGCCGTGGATGAAACCTGTACAATTTTGTTTTTTGGTATAACTTCTAGCGTTCTCGTTCTGACAGCTTGGCCTATGGTTAAACAATAGAGCCTGCCCGATAGAAAAGATCCCTGTTTATAAAAATAGACTAGTGATCCGGGTTAAACGCCACGCGAGGAAGATGTCATGCACATATTGCTGACCGGCGGTACTGGTTTGATAGGACGTCAGCTCTGCCGACACTGGTCGGGGCAGGGGCATCGCCTGACGGTGTGGAGTCGCAAGCCGGAAAAAGTTGCGAAGATCTGCGGCGCGCAGGTGCGTGGCATCGCGCGTCTGGAAGATCTCGGCGATGAGCCTGTGGACGCGATCATTAATCTGGCCGGCGCACCGATTGCCGATCGGCCGTGGACCCATCGCCGCAAAGCGTTGTTGTGGAGCAGTCGCATCACGTTGACGGAAACACTGTTGGCGTGGCTCGAAACCCGCACGCAGAAACCGGCATTGTTGATTTCCGGTTCGGCGATCGGCTGGTACGGCGATGGCGGTGAGCGCGAGCTGACCGAAGAATCGCCGCCGGTGATCGACGATTTCGCCAGTCAGTTGTGCATTGCCTGGGAGGAAACCGCACAACGTGCCGAGGCACAAGGCATCCGTGTGGTGCTGGTGCGAACCGGTCTGGTGCTGTCGGCCGAGGGCGGCTTTTTGTCGCGGTTGTTGTTGCCGTTCAAACTCGCGCTGGGCGGGCCTTTGGGCAATGGTCGGCAGTGGATGCCGTGGATTCATATCAACGATCAAATCGCCCTGATTGATTTTCTTCTGCACCGCGATCAGGCCAGCGGTCCTTATAATGCGTGCGCGCCGAAACCTGTGCGCAATCGCGAATTTGCCAAGACGCTCGGCAGCGTTTTACACCGCCCGGCGTTCATGCCGATGCCGACGCTGGCGCTGAAAGTCGGTCTCGGCGAGATGTCATTGTTGTTGCTCGGCGGCCAGAAGGCTATGCCGGCACGCTTGCTGGAAGCGGGTTTCACTTTCCAGTTCACGGATTTACGTGCGGCCCTGGACGATCTCTCCAGCCGCCTCTGAAATAGGACGTTGCATGACCGATCACGCCTTGCTTCTGGTCAACCTGGGTTCCCCGGCCTCTACCTCGGTGGCCGATGTGCGCAGCTACCTCAATCAATTCCTGATGGACCCGTACGTGATCGACCTGCCATGGCCGGTGCGGCGTCTGCTGGTGTCGCTGATCCTGATCAAACGCCCGGAGCAATCGGCCCACGCCTATGCCTCGATCTGGTGGGAGGAGGGTTCACCGCTGGTGGTGCTCAGCCGTCGTCTGCAGCAGCAGATGACTACGCAATGGACCCACGGCCCGGTAGAACTGGCGATGCGTTACGGCGAGCCATCGATTGAAACCTGTTTGCTCAAGCTGGTGGCGGCGGGACACAAGCGCATCACGCTGGCGCCGCTGTATCCACAGTTCGCCGACAGCACCACGACCACGGTGATCGAAGAAGCGAAACGGGTGATTCGGCAGAAGAACCTCGACGTGCAACTGTCGGTGCTGCAGCCGTTCTACGATCAGCCGGAATATCTCGATGCGCTGGTTGAAAGTGCCCGGCCGCATCTGCAGCAGGATTACGATCACTTGCTGCTGAGCTTCCACGGTTTGCCCGAGCGGCATCTGACCAAACTCGATCCGACCGGCAATCATTGCTTCAAGAATGACGACTGCTGCAAGAACGCCTCGCCTGCGGTATTGGCGACCTGTTATCGCGCGCAATGCCTGCGGACTGCGGCGTTGTTTGCTGAGCGCATGGGCCTGCCGGATGGCAAATGGTCGGTGTCGTTTCAGTCGCGTCTGGGCCGGGCCAAGTGGATCGAGCCGTACACCGAAGCGCGGCTGGATGAACTGGCGAAAAGCGGCGTGAAGAAAATTCTGGTGATGTGCCCGGCGTTTGTTGCCGACTGCATCGAGACGCTGGAAGAGATTGGTGATCGCGGCAAGGAACAGTTCCGCGAAGCGGGGGGCGAGGAGTTGGTGCTGGTGCCGTGCCTGAATGATGACCGGCAATGGGCGAAGGCCTTGGCGACGCTCTGCGAAAGAGCACCGCTGGCCCTCTAAAAGCAAATCGCGAGCAGGCTCACTCCTACAGGTATTGCGTTGACCTTGTAGGAGTGAGCCTGCTCGCGTTAGCTAACTGTCAGGCGATGAAGATCTAAAGGTTCAGATCAGCGGCTCATCCGCCTTCTTGTTCTTCCAGCCATCATTGCCCGGCAGAATCAGGTTCAGCGCAATCGCCACCACCGCGCACAGCGCGATGCCTTTGAGGCCGAAGTCGTCCGGGCCGGTGCCGGTGCCGACCAGCACACCGCCAATCCCGAACACCAACGTCACCGACACGATCACCAGATTGCGCGCCTCGCCCAGATCGATCTTGTGACGGATCAGGGTGTTCATGCCCACCGCCGCGATCGAACCGAACAGCAAGCACAGAATCCCGCCCATCACCGGCACCGGAATGCTTTGCAGCAGGGCGCCGAACTTGCCGATGAACGCCAGGCTGATGGCGAAGATCGCCGCCCAGGTCATGATTTTCGGGTTGTAGTTTTTGGTCAGCATCACCGCGCCCGTCACTTCGGCGTAGGTGGTGTTTGGCGGACCGCCGAACAGGCCTGCTGCGGTGGTGGCAATGCCGTCACCGAGCAGGGTGCGATGCAGGCCTGGCTTCTTCAGATAGTCACGACCGGTCACGCTGCCGACGGCAATCACGCCACCGATGTGCTCAATGGCCGGGGCCAAGGCCACCGGAACAATGAACAGAATCGCCTGCCAGTTGAACTCCGGCGCGGTGAAGTGCGGAATCGCAAACCATGGCGCTGCGGCAATCTTCGCGGTATCAACGACACCGAAATAGAACGCCATAGCAAAACCGACCAGCACGCCGGAAATGATCGGCACCAGACGGAAGATGCCTTTGCCGAACACCGCCACGATCAACGTGGTCAGCAATGCCGGCATCGAGATCAGCATTGCGGTCTGGTAGTGGATCAGTTCAGAACCGTCGCCAGCCTTGCCCATCGCCATGTTTGCGGCAATCGGCGCCATGGCCAGACCGATGGAAATAATCACCGGACCAATCACCACCGGCGGCAGCAAACGGTCGATGAAGCCCGTGCCTTTGATCTTCACGGCAAGGCCGAGGAAGGTGTAGACGAAACCGGCCGCCATCACCCCGCCCATGGTCGCGGCAAGGCCGAACTGGCCCTTGGCGAGAATGATCGGGGTGATGAAAGCGAAGCTCGACGCCAGAAACACCGGCACCTGACGCCCGGTGACGATCTGGAACAGAATCGTCCCCAGACCTGCGGTAAACAGTGCCACGTTCGGGTCCAGGCCCGTGATCAGCGGCATCAGCACCAGGGCGCCGAAAGCCACGAACAGCATCTGGGCGCCGGACAGCACCGTGCGCCAGAGCGGATCGTTGAACTCTTGCTGCATGGTCACGCGTCCTTCTGCTTGGTGCCGAAGATCTTGTCACCGGCGTCGCCAAGTCCTGGGATGATGTAACCGTGCTCGTTCAAGCGCTCATCGATGGACGCGGTGTAGATGGTCACGTCCGGGTGAGCTTTTTCTACTGCAGCAATGCCTTCCGGCGCGGCCACCAGCACCATGGCGCGGATATCTTTGCAGCCGGCTTTCTTCAGCAGGTCAATGGTCGCAACCATCGAACTGCCGGTGGCGAGCATCGGGTCGATGATCATCGCCAACCGTTCGTCGATTTCCGGAACCAGTTTTTCCAGATAGGTATGCGCTTGCAAGGTTTCTTCGTTACGGGCAACGCCCACAGCGGAAACTTTGGCACCCGGGATCAGGCTCAGCACACCTTCGAGCATGCCAATGCCGGCGCGCAGGATCGGCACGACGGTGATCTTCTTTCCGGCGATCTTTTCGACCGACACGGTGCCGCACCAGCCTGCAATATCGTAGGACTCCAGCGGCAAATCTTTTGTAGCTTCATAGGTCAACAGGGCGCCGACTTCCTGAGCGAGCTCACGGAAGTTCTTGGTGCTGATATCGGCGCGGCGCATCAGGCCGAGTTTATGACGGATCAGCGGATGGCGGATCTCGAGGATGGGCATGGAAAAACTCCGGCGGCGGGCAAAAAAACCGGCCTAGATTAATCTATCCGAGGGTGATGTCCTATAGGACATTCTGTACGTTAGTCCATAAAGGCTTGATTCGGCCTCGATGGATGCGTACCTTTGCCCGCTTTTCCAATTCCGCCAACCCCTGGAGAGCGCCATGTCCGCTGATCTCGAGCATATCCGTCAAATCATGCGAGAGGCTGACTGCCTGTACACCGAAGCTGAAGTCGAGGCGGCCATCGCCCGTGTCGGTGCACAAATCAACGAACAACTGGCTGACAGCAACCCGGTGGTGTTCTGCGTGATGAACGGCGGCCTGATCTTCTCCGGCAAGCTGCTGACCCATCTGCACTTCCCACTGGAAGCGTCCTACCTGCACGCGACCCGTTATCGCAACGAAACCAGCGGCGGCGACCTGTTCTGGAAAGCCAAGCCGGAAGTCTCGTTCATCGACCGCGACGTGCTGATCATCGACGACATCCTCGACGAAGGTCACACCCTCGGCGCGATCATCGACTTCTGCAAACACGCTGGCGCGCGCAAAGTGCACACTGCCGTACTGATCGACAAGGATCACGACCGCAAGGCGCGTCCTGACCTGAAAGCCGATTTCGTCGGCCTGCCGTGCATCGACCGTTACATCTTCGGTTACGGCATGGACTACAAAGGCTACTGGCGCAACGCCAACGGGATCTTTGCCGTTAAAGGCATGTAAGCAAGATCAAAAGATCGCAGCCTTCGGCAGCTCCTACAGGTTCGATGTAGGAGCTGCGGAACGCTGCGATCTTTTGCTTTTAATCCCATGCTAGAGTGCTCGGCCCGTCCCCGGAGCCAGCCATGAGCCTCTTGATCCGCAGCTTTGCCGCCCTGTTGCTGACTCTCAGCCTGCCGCTGTCCGCCGCGCCAATGCACAGCCAATTCCTGCCGCCGGACGATCTGACGGTGCGCGATGCCGAGCCTGAACAGCAGCAACTGTTGCAGGTCACCGATTACTCGGTGGTCGTCGGCGCGCAACGCCAGTCCAATCAGCAGCCGATTCCGGTTACTTCATCGCTGATGATCCGCCTCAAGGGCAAATCCCTGAACAAGGGCGCGACCATCACTCAGGTGCTGGTCAATTTCGACGGCGAAAGCAAAAGCCTGAAAAAACCGATCTACGACGACAAGAGCAAGACCCTGACGTTGTTTTATCCACTGGCCCAATACCGCGTGATCATCGATCTGCTGCGCAATGACACCGTGTATGTGCAGTTCCTCAGTTACGCCAATGGCCATATCTGGGCCGATTTGCACACCGGGGCGGTGCGATCGCGTTGAGCCGGGCGGCCGGGCAGGGGTAAACTGCCCGCCCCGTGTAATGTCTGCGAGCTGGAGTCGGCAATGCGTAAAGATAAGAAACAAGTGATTGGTGACGAGATCGGCGATGAGCAGATCAAGCTGTTCCTCGATTTTGAGCCGGTCGACGCCACTTCGCCGTCGCTGCACAAACTGATCAAGGCTTACCGTGGCCTGCGTATCGACGACTTCGAGCGCTTTCTGGGCTTCTTCGTTGCGGCTGGCTACGACGTCGATGGCAAGGACGAACAGGGCAAGACCTTCGTTGAGCTGATCGCCGATCAGCGCAACGCCCCGGACTACATCGAGCTGATCGAAAAGTCCCGCACCTGAGACTTTTCCCAAGCATAAAAAAACGCCCCGCACTCACTGAGTACGGGGCGTTTTTTATGCGGCAAGATCAAGCGTAGCTTGGGGTCTCGCTGCTTTCTTCAACCAGCTCCAGCGCGATGTTGTTCTGCGTGTTGATCTTGCGATACAGCGCAGCATCGGTTTCCAGCACCTTTTCACGGGCCGGGAAGATCTCGGCCAGTTTGCCAGCCCACTCACCCTTGGCCTTGGCCGGGAAGCACTTCTCGATCAGTTCGAGCATGATCGAAACGGTCACCGACGCACCTGGCGAAGCGCCGAGCAGGGCGGCGAGCGAGCCGTCCTTGGCCGCAACCAGTTCGGTACCGAACTGCAGGATGCCGCCCTTTTTCGGGTCTTTCTTGATGATCTGCACCCGTTGGCCGGCCACTTCCAGGCGCCAGTCTTCGGCTTTCGCCTCCGGGTAGAAACGGCGCAGGGAATCCAGACGCTGTTCCATCGACTGCATCACTTCGCTGACCAGGTACTTGGTCAGGTCCATGTTGTTTTTCGCCACGGCCAGCATCGGCCCGATGTTGCCGGCGCGAACCGACAGCGGCAGGTCCATGAAGGAGCCGTGCTTGAGGAACTTGGTGGTGAAACCGGCGTATGGCCCGAACAGCAGGGATTTCTTGCCGTCGACTACGCGGGTGTCCAGGTGCGGCACCGACATCGGTGGCGAACCCACGGCCGCCTGGCTGTAAACCTTGGCTTGGTGATGCTTGACCACTTCCGGATTGTCGCAACGCAGCCACTGGCCGCTGATTGGGAAGCCGCCGAAACCTTTGCTTTCTTCGATGCCCGAAGCCTGCAGCAACGGCAACGCCGCGCCACCCGCGCCGAGGAAAACGAACTTGGCATCGACTTCACGCGTGCTGCCGCTGTTGACGTCCTTGATGCTGACGGTCCAGCCGCTGCCGTTACGCTTGAGACCAGTGACGCGCTTGCAGTATTTGACTTGAGTGTCGGGAGCGCTGGTCAGGTGCTTGAGCAACTGATTGGTCAGGGCGCCGAAGTTGACGTCGGTGCCGTTCATCACGCGAGTGGCAGCGAGCACTTCGTCCGGCGAGCGGCCCGGCATCATCAGTGGCATCCACTCGGCCATTTTGCCCTTGTCTTCGGTGTATTCCATGTCAGCGAAAGCGTGGTGCTTGCTCAACACGTCGAAGCGCGATTTGAGGAAAGACACGCCGCTGTCGCCCTGGACGAAACTCAGGTGCGGCACCGGGCTGATAAAGGATTTGCACGAGCCGAAGGTGCCTTTCTTGGTCAGGTACGACCAGAACTGCTTCGACACCTCGAACTGGGTGTTGATGTGCACGGCTTTCTTGATGTCGACAGTGCCATCGGCGGCTTGCGGCGTGTAGTTCAGCTCGCACAGGCCGGCGTGGCCGGTACCGGCGTTGTTCCAAGGGTTGGAACTCTCGGCAGCACCGGAATCCATCAGCTCGACGACTTCCAGCTTGATCGCGGGGTCGAGCTCTTTGAGCAGCACGGCCAGGGTGGCACTCATGATGCCCGCCCCAACCAGAACTACGTCGACTGCTTCGTTATGCGCCATTTAACGCGTCTCCAAAATCTGCAGCACCAAATTGTCGGCATGGCTGCCAGGCGTTCCGGAACAGGTCAATGATGTCCGGGCTATCCGTGGTCAGGTTCGCCATGTCCGAATATTCGCAATTTTTCGCAACTTCGACGGATGTATGCGGCTTGGCTTTCAAGAGCTCCATGAACTCATTTCAGCACGCAGCTGGCAATTCGACTTATGGTCGAGACATCCGTTTTTGTGCAACCAAATCCGTAGCGGACAGGCTTCAGGCTCCGATATTCGAGGTATACCCGGTCCTGTGTCGTTGGGCTGTTTCAGACGCTAATGGTGCATGTTCAGACGCAAAACTTTTCATTTGCTCGCCACACTCTTGTGAAGTTGTGAAAACCCGTTTTTTTCACGCTCTTTTGAAGACGTGAACCTCAAAAAAGGGCTGTCCAGGCCTGGCACCTTGCCCGAGGGCAAAAACAACGCGGTGGCCGAGCGTCATGACAGCTCTGCAGATTCGCGAAAAGCGGGGTTTTTGCCGGAAGAACAGGCAAGCGCGCCAACTTCACTCGATCTGTGTGGGCGGCTCTCTGTGGGCGATTTTGATGTCAAATGCATGCGCATTGACGCTGTTGCGGGGCCCGATCAGGAGACGTCCTTATAATCGGGGGGAGATTGTATCGAAGAAATGCGGGCAGTTGCTCGTGTTTAATGACTTTTATTAGGCATCCGGTCAGATGCTCAACATCGCTTGCGCGCGTGCACGGGGCTGCGACGCTATGACGCGGGCGCTGGCGGGCAGTGGCTGGTGCAACCAGTTGAGGCGGATTTCTTCGATTTCCACCCAACCGTCACCCATCGGCTGCAGGCTGCACTGCTTGAAAGCCTGGCAATGGCCGTTGCGGTCGAGCAGGGCGAAGCTGCGATGCAGTGGGCGCGGTGCGAACAACGAGATCAGATAACGCATGGTTGAGTACCTTGTGGGGGACTGATTGCAAGGTTGCCAAGGCGCCGTGACGTCAACGTGTATGGCGGGTGAATAATCTGTGACAGGAACCGCTTTCCCAAGGGTTTGTCAGACATTTCAGTATTCGCTGCCGGGCGCTGGTTACCCGCAGTGGCCCACCGCTATACTGCCGGCCTGTTTGTGCCTGATTCTGGAGAGAAGAGCATGTTGCAACGCCTGTTGTTCGGTTTGATCACTGTGGCCGGTTTGACCCTGGCCGGCTGCGCCCACAGCCCGCAACAACTGAACCCGGAGCCGAAGCTGACCACCCAGCTGCCAGCGGTCGGCCGTGGTCAGCCAGTCGTCGTGCGTGTGGTTGACGGTCGTCCGTCGCCAACCCTCGGTACCCGTGGCGGTCTGTACCCGGAAACCAGCGCCATCACCGTGCAGCGCGAGCAGATCCTGCCGAAGCTGCAGGCTCAGGCTGAAGCTGCCGTGCGTCTGCTCGGTTTCACCCCGACCAACAATGCGCCGAATGCTCCGCAGTTGACCGTGACCCTGGCCGAGCTGAAGTATCAGTCGCCGAAAGAAGGCATGTACGTGACCGAAGCGACTATCGGCGCGACCTTCCGCTCCGACGTGCAGAACGCCAACCGCCGTTACAGCGGTCGTTACGGCGCTTCGCTGGACCAGCGTTTCGGCATGGCGCCGAACCAGGAAACCAACACCAAACTGGTCAGCGATGTGTTGAGCGATGCGCTGACGCGTCTGTTCAAGGATCCGACCGTGGGTCAGGTTCTGGCCGAGTAAGTTTTCGGCGGATGTGAAAAAGCCCGGGACCAGTGATGGTTTCGGGCTTTTTTGTGGGTGTCAGGGTTGGAATTTGTGTTGGATGAACGACCGATCCCCCTCACCCCAGCCCTCTCCCCCAAGGGGCGAGGGGGAACGGGAGCCGATCGGGGGCTTTTCAGAACCGGAGTTCAACTCGAGTTTTTCAGGTCGATGTATCTCGAATAAACAACTCGGTCAGTCCCCTCTCCCTCCGGGAGAGGGCTAGGGTGAGGGCGCTTTTGATTTTTCAAGCTGCCTGCGAGTAGAAATCGAGAACGCTAACGCCCGTCAACAAATCCGTCTCCGGCAAATCCGCATGCTGATGCCCGCCGAGTGCGCAATACACCAGCCAATGGCGATCCTGAACATTGAAGGCAAGGCTGCCGACGAGGCTCTGTTGTTCGTCGTAGGGGGTGATGAGGTACAGACGATCCTGGTTTTCAGCGTGAAGCATGTCGCGTTCCATGTGCGTTTCGAGGCGCGCATCTTGGTGTATCCACATGACGAAGCCGTGACACAGGACAGCCATCGGTCGATTGTCAGGTAATTTGTCGCAAAGCCTGGGGCAGGGCGCTCGGGTTTCGGTAGAATCCGCGCCGCGGTCGTCGATCTGGCGTCTGCCATACCGGTTCAGATAGAGGTCTGTGATGTCGCTGCACTTGATGACGCTGTTTACCGCCCATCCCGCCAAGTTGATCAACTTGCTGGCGCTGCTGTTGGCGTTTCCGGGCAGTTGGCTGCTGCACGCCACTCGCCGCCGTGAACAGCGCGCGATGGCCAGCATTGCCGCCCAGCGTCAGGCGCAGCCGAATGCCGAGCCGATCCTGGACTGGGCGACCTTGCGCATGAACCGGTTTTTCTATCGCTTCGGTTTTGCTTGCCTCGCTCTGGCCCTGATCGTTTCCTGGATCAGCACGCGCTTCTGAAAGCTTCAGGCATAAAAAACGGCGCCCGAAGGCGCCGTTTTTGCGTCAGGTGGAAACCGCTTAAAGCGGCAACCCAGCCTTGACCCGATACTGATTACGCACCGGCGTCGCGTATTGCAGCACCAGATACGGACGGTGCTCTGCAGGGCACGCATCCAGCCGGCTCTGCCATTCTTCCTGCGCCTTGGCCAGTTCATCCGCCGGGAACACCTCGGCAGCTTTCGGCACGTTCAGTTGCGGATCGGCGTCAGCCCACTGCGCATACGCCAGGTAATGCACCGGAAACAGGCGATAGCCGCCGAGAATCTGCTTGTCCATCTCGACTGCCAATTGCTTGGTGTCTTCGAACAGCTCGGTGATTGGCGGTGCGAAGTTCACGTGCACGCGGCCCTTGTAGCCGGTGATGCCCTTGGCGATGCTCACGTCATCTTCGCCCGGCGCTTTTGCGTAGGTGCCGGTGGTGGCGCGGATGTACAACTCGCGAGCCTTGGCCTGGTCGCACGGGTCGTATTCGTAGCTGATCGACACCGGGGTGACATTCAGCGAGCGGATCACTTCGCCGAACGGCTCGTCCTTGCGGCTCATGTGGAACATCTTGAGGATCGCCGATTCGGTGCGATCGTCGCCATCCTTCGCCCGCCCTTCGGCCTGAGCGATCCAGATCGACGCGCAATCGTTGCGGATCGAGTGGTTGATGTACGCCGACAACAGTTGATACGCAGCCATTTTCTCGCGGCGGCCGGTGATCGAACGGTGGACGATAAAGCTCTTGTTCAAACGCATCAGGTCGCTGACAAACGGCTTTTGCAGCAGGTTGTCGCCAATCGCGATGCGCGGCGTCGGCAGGCCGGCGTGGTACACGGCGTAGTTGACGAAGGCCGGGTCCATCACGATGTCGCGGTGGTTGGCGATGAACAGATAAGCGCTGCCGGACTTGAATTGCTCGACACCGGTGTAGGTCACGCCGTCGGTGGCGCGCTCGATGGTGTGGTCGACGTAGGACTCGACCTTGTCCTGCAACGTCGCCACCGACGTCACGTCGGCGAACTCACGACGCAGCCGATGGGCTATAAGTGGTTTGAGCATCCAGCCGAAGGCACCGGCAAAACGCGGGAAGCGGAAGTGGGTGAGGATATCTAGAAACGCCTTGTCGCCGAGCAGTCTTGCCAGTACCACAGGTACTTCGCTGTCGTCGTAAGGTCGGATGGCATCGAATTCGCCCATCATGCTCTCTTGTTGGAAACGGCTAGGGTAAGTAAAGGTTTTGATCGAAAACCCGCGGGGCACGGTCTGAAAAAGTAGCCAGACAAAAATAGCCCTGCAAATAGACCGGCGATTATACGCACAAGTCACTTGGGAGACCGCGATGCTGGAAACCGCTGATTACGAATGTCCTTATTGTGGGGAAGTAGTAGAGACGACGCTGGACCTGTCCGGTGGAGATCAGACTTACATTGAGGACTGTCAGGTGTGTTGTCGGCCGATCACGTTCGTTTTGCAGGTTCATGGAGAGGAATGGCATCTGGAAGTCTTCAGCGAAAACGAGTGAGGCGCGCCCATGCAGCGAATCTATGAGCCGGAAAACCTGATGGAAGGTGAAATGCTCAAGGGCATGCTCGCCAGCGAAGGCATCGAAGCGCACTTGATTGGTCGCGATTTGCTCGGTGGAACGGGCGAGCTGCCGATCTTCGGTCTGTTGGGCTTGTCTGTGGATAACGATCAGGCCGAATACGCCCGCGAGCTGATCACCGCGTACAATGCCGCGCTGCCGCTGCCCGGCGATGAACCGGAGAGCTTCCCCGGGACGTTGGTCTGTTAGGCTGAGCTTCGTTTTACTTCAGAGTCGTGTTGCCCCATGTGTGGACGTTATGCCCTGTTTCGCTGGAACCGCGATTTCGCGGCCCTGCCAGGTTTTCCCGCCGATCAGCAGGCGCAGTGGAACATTTCCCCCAATGATTCGGTGTTGATGCTGCGAGCCGCTGAAGATGGCCAGCGCACGTTGGCCCGCGCCCGTTGGGGGCTGACGCCGCCGTGGCTGACCGATCTGTCGAAAACCCCGGCGCATGCCCGGGCGGAAACCGTGGCCGAGCAGCCGATGTTTCGTGAGGCGCTGCGCCAGCGTCGTTGCCTGCTACCGGCGAATGGTTTTTACGAATGGCGCGGAACCCAGCGCAAGCGTCCGTTCTGGCTGACGCCGGGGGAGGGATCGTCGCTGTTTTTCGCGGCGATCTGGGAGGCTTATCCGGTGCAGGAGCAGGTGTGGCTGAGCACTGCGGTGATTACGCAACCGGCGTCGAGTCAGCGGCGGCCGTTGATTCTCGATGAGGCGGGGCAGGCGGCGTGGCTCGATCCCGAGACGCCGTTGCATGTCTTGCAGGGGTTGCTGGCCAGTGAGCCAGCGGCGTTGCGTGAGCGGGTGTTGGCGAATCTGATCAATGATCCCAAGCTCAACGGGCCGGAATGTTTGACTCCGGGTTAAAGCCTTTAGATCAAAAGCCCCTCACCCTAGCCCTCTCCCGGGGGGAGAGGGGACTGACCGAGTTGTCTACCGTCATGCATCGACCTGAAAAATCGTGGCGATTATGGATTCGGTGAAAAGCGTTCAAGTCGGTGTACTTCGTCAATATCCCCCAATCAGTCCCCTCTCCCTCTGGGAGAGGGTTAGGGTGCTCTTGGCTTTTCAGACCTTGAATTGATTGATCAACCGCCGCTGCTGCTCTGCCAGCTTGGTCAAATCAGCACTCGCCGAACTCGACTCATCCGCACCGCCCGCGACTTCATTGGCCACTTGCCCAATGTTGATCACATTGCGATTGATGTCATCGGCCACCGCGCTCTGCTCTTCCGCCGCACTGGCAATCTGCGTGTTCATGTCGTTGATTACCGATACCGCCTGAGTAATCGTTTCCAGCGCCTCAGCCGCTTTCGCCGCGTGCTGCACGCTTTCATCAGTGCGGTTCTGGCTGTCTTCCATGACCCGCACGACATCGCGAGTGCCCTGCTGCAGTTGCTGAATCATGCTCTGGATTTCTTCGGTGGCTTTCTGGGTTTTCTGCGCCAGATTGCGCACCTCGTCTGCCACCACCGCAAAACCACGACCTTGTTCACCGGCACGCGCCGCTTCAATCGCCGCGTTCAGCGCCAACAGGTTGGTCTGCTCGGCAATCCCGCGAATTGCCGTGAGAATGGCGTTGATGTTCTCGCTGTCCTTGGCCAGCGTCTGCACCACGTCTACCGCCTTACCGATTTCCACCGCCAGCACACCAATCGAGTTCGAGGTGTCACGGACAATCTGCATGCCCTGGCTGGCCGCTTGATCAGCATGACTGGCCGCTTGTGCCGCCTGCGTCGCGTTGCGCGCGACGTCCTGAGCAGTGGCGGTCATTTCCTGTACCGCCGTGGCGACTTGATCGATCTCGGCCATTTGTTTCTGGATGCCGATGTTGGTGCGAATGGCGATGTCAGCGGTGTGTTCCGAGGAATCGCTGACGCTCTGCACCGACGTCACTACCTGCGTGATCATCGCCTGCAATTTGGCCAAAAAGGTGTTGAAGCCCTTGGCGATCGAGCCCAATTCATCGCTGCGATCACTGCTCAAGCGTCGGGTCAGATCACCTTCACCCTGAGCAATGTCATTGAGCATGGCGACCATTTGCTTCAGCGGTCGGGCGATGCCGTGGCCGACCAGCCAGATCACCAGCAGGCCAATGCCGGCGATGAGCAGACCGACCATGGCCATGCCGAAGGTGTCGGATTTACGCTGAGCATCCAGATCGGCCTGTAGCTTTTGCAGATCCGCCATAACGGCGTTCAAAGGCAATTGCAGCATCAATGTCCAGCGCGCGTCGGTCTGGCCGATGCCGAACGGCAGGTACAACTCGATGCGGCCCTTGTCCTTGTTGACCGAGTAAGTCACTTCACCGCGCTTGAGATTGGCCATGGTGGCCGTCTGTTCGGCGTCGAGAATGTCGCTGACTTTTTCGCCGAATTTGCTCGGATCCTGTGTGTACGCGACGATCCGGCCGTTGCCGCCGATCAGGGCCATTTGCCCGGCGCCGCTGTACAACTTCTGGTTGGCGCCGAGGAGCATTTCCTGAATGAAGTTCACCGACAGGTCGGCGCCGACGATGCCCTGGAAAGCTCCGTTGAGCATGATCGGTTCAATAAAGGAGGCGAGCATGACGATCTTGTCGCCGACCTTGTACGGCGCCGGATCGATCACGCAGGCTTTCTTGGTTTCCTTCGAGCACAGGTAGTACTCGCTGGCGCGCACGCCGGTGGACAGGGTCTTCTGATCGTCGACGTCGACCAGTTTGTCGAGGCCGAGGGTGCCGTCATCGTTGCGGAACCACCATGGCAGGAAGCGCCCGTTGGCAGCGTCGATGCCGATCACGCTGGTGCCGACGTAGGCCGCGTCATTGTGGTCGAGGGCGTTTTTTTCCCAGCCGATATACGTGCCGAGAATTTTCGGGTTCTTTTCGACGTTTTCTTTGATCAGGCTGATCAGTTGTTCGCGGCTGACGGTCAGACGTGGCTGGCCATCGGCGCCCGGTGTGCCGAGCAGGGCGTTGACCCGCACCAGTCCGCCGGCGATCAGCAGGGGTGCTTCGAGTTCGCGCTGGATCTGGCTGACCTGGGTTTGCGCCAGCGAAGTCAGGCGCTGTTCGATGACTTGCTCGAACTGCGCCTGGGTGCGCTGCTGCACCATTTCTTGCGTGCGCGCGCCGGAAAACAGCGCATACAGCACCAGCGCGGCCACCACGCTGAGCACGATGGCGCCGGCCAGGGCGGCAACGGAAAACTGGATCGACTTGAACTTCATGGGAGCTCCGCACGCAAGAGGACGTCTGCGCTGATGTATCGGCAGCCGGCATTGGGCCATGAGTGCGAGCCGGTGCAATTGCAAGCCGATGTCGCAAATGGATCAGTGCGCGGCGCAGTTGCACCGGGCTCAGTGGTGGCTGTGAATTTTTTACGACAGGCCAAGTGGGAAACGTCTGAAAGTCGCTGCAACACGTCCGTTGTATCTGGCGCCGATACAATTACCCGCCTACGATACGCGACAGGTTTTCAGGGAGCTTTTGAATGAACAAGACAATGGTTGTAAGTGCACTGAGCGCAGCGCTGTTGCTGGCCGGTTGTCAGTCGGTCAACACCACCAGCGGCGGCGCCGTGGGGGTGGAGCGCAAGCAGTACATGTTCAGCATGCTGTCCTCGCAAGAGGTCGACCAGATGTATGCCCAGTCGTATCAGAAAACCGTCGGCGAAGCCTCCAGCAAAGGTGTGCTGGACAAGACCAGCCCCGAGGCCAAGCGGGTTCAGGCGATTGCCAACCGCCTGATCGCCCAGGCGCCGAACTTCCGTCCGGACGCGGCGCAATGGCAGTGGGAGGTCAATCTGATCAAGAGCGACGAGCTAAACGCCAACTGCGGGCCTGGCGGCAAGATCATTTTCTATACCGGGCTGATCGACAGCCTGAAACTCACCGACGATGAAATCGCCGCAGTCATGGGGCATGAAATCGCCCACGCCCTGCGCGAGCACGGTCGTGAAGCGATGTCCAAGGCCTACGGGATCGAAATGGCCAAGCAGGGCGCGGGTGCGTTGCTCGGTCTGGGTCAGGACAGTCTGGCGCTGGCCGATACCGTGGCCAATTACGGCATGACCCTGCCGAACAGCCGTGCCAACGAAAACGAAGCCGACCTGATCGGTCTGGAACTGGCCGCTCGTGCGGGCTACAACCCGAACGCCGCGATCACCTTGTGGAACAAAATGAGCAAAGCGTCGGAAGGTTCGCCGCCGGAGTTCATGAGCACCCACCCGGCTTCTACCAGCCGAATTGCTTCGTTGCAGGCGGCGATTCCGAAGGTTATGCCGCTGTACGAACAGGCTCCGAAATCCTGAGTCGGTGATCGTTCCCACGCTCTGCGTGGGAATGCCTAAAGGGACGCTCCGCGTTCCAAAAGGGACGCAGAGCGTCCCCGGCTGCATTCCCACGCGGAGCGTGGGAACGATCCTTCTCTCAGGGTTAAACCCAGCCACTACTCTGCATTGCCTTGTACACCGCAACGATCGCCAGAATCATGAATGCCGAGGCCGCGAGGCGACGGATCAGGGTCAGTGGCAGTTTGTCTGCGGCGAAGTTACCTGCCAGCACCACCGGCACGTTGGCAATCAACATGCCCGCCGTGGTACCGATAATCACCAGCCACAGATCCGGGTATTGTGCCGCGAGCATCACGGTCGCGACCTGAGTCTTGTCGCCCATTTCAGCCAGGAAGAACGCAATCAGCGTGGTCAGGAACGGCCCGAACTTGCGTGCGGTGCTGGTTTCATCGTCATCCATTTTGTCCGGAACCAGCGTCCACAGCGCCGTGGCCGTAAAACTTGCGGCGAGAATCCAGTGCAGCGTCGCATTCGAGAAGAAACTGCCGAACCAGGCGCCGACCGCACCGGCTGCTGCGTGGTTGGCCAGGGTCGCGGCGACAATCCCGGCAATGATCGGCCAGGGTTTGCGGAAGCGAGCGGCGAGAATCAGCGCGAGCAGTTGCGTCTTGTCGCCGATTTCGGCCAAGGCAACGATTGCGGTGGGAACGAGTAACGAGTCCAGCATCAGGATTTCCTAAGGGGCGGGTCGACACGGCTATGACACGTACAGCCTTCCCGCCCCGGGTAAGGTGTGCGTGTCATAGGTCTTGTCAAACCCTGCGATCCGTCTGTTGCGGACGCTTGGGTCGCATACGCCATGATCTGAGGATCAAGTATGTTGACGTATGCCGGACGAGCTTGGCGCTCGTGGGAGACTACTCCCCTAGGACGGAGCGGATTCTGCCTAGGCAAATCCGATTGAGCAAGAACAAATTTTCAGCCGCGTTTGGCGCGGTAAATCCGGAAACCATTGCCTTCAGCCTTGATCGCACACACGCCAAGATGCTCTTCGATCAGCGGTTGATACTTGAGGAAGCTGTTCGCGACCAAGCGTAGTTCGCCACCATTTTTCAGATGTTTCGCCGCTTTTCGCAGCAAGTTCTCCGTGGCGAAATAATCGGTGTGCACGCCGACGTGGAACGGTGGATTGCTCAGAATTGCATTCAAACCCATCGGTGCAGCATCGATACCGTCACCAGTCAGCACTTCAGCTTCCAGACCGTTGGCCGCCAGCGTCAGACGGCTGCTGGCGGCGGCGAACGCATCGACATCGAGCAGCGTGACCTGATTGTGCGGATAGCGACGTTTTACCGCCGCGCCCAACACGCCTGCGCCGCAACCGAAGTCGAGCAGATGGCCGCTCGGCAGTTTGTCCAGATGCTCCAGCAGCAGGGCGCTGCCGCGATCCAGGCGACCGTGGCTGAACACGCCCGGCAGGCTGATGACTTTCAGCGGGCCTTCAGCCAGTGGCAATTCATAGGTCTGCGCCAGGCTTTCCAATGATTTCGCTTCCGGGGCATTGGCCACAGTCACTTGCCACAACTGGCAGTGCCGCGCGCTGTCGAGCTTGCGTGGCTTGCCGAACGGGTTGAGCTGCTTGGATGCGCCTTCGATGCCGCTGCGTTTTTCTCCGACCAGAAACACTTCCCGGCCGGCCAGACGCGAAGCCACCGCGTTGAGGATGTAATCGGTCAGATCCTTGGACTTGGGCAAGAACACCACGGCGCTGTCGAACTCGCGCTCCGGGACATTCACGCCGAAATGGCTGCGACCTTCGAAGCGCGCGTCCAGCGCGGCTTGATCGCCGGCATGCCAGCACCAGCCGAATGCGTTGGGCAGGCGCCCGAGCAAATCGTCGGAGGGCAAACCGGCCAACAACAACGAACCTTGAAACAACTCGGGCTGACGAAGCAGTACTTCACTGCGCGGATCCATAACTGCTCCTCAAAAAAAAGTGCCGCAGTTTATCAACTGACGACCCGCAGCGCCTTACCGCTGAAGAACGCCTGAGCGTTTTCGGTCAATTGGCCGACGATGCGTTGGCGTGCCTCGCGGCTGCCCCAGGCGTTGTGTGGCGTAACGATCAGGCGTGGGATGTCCGCCGCGAGCAACGGATTGCCCTGGGTCGGCGGCTCGACGCTCAACACATCCGTTGCGGCGCCACCGAGGTGGCCGTTGCGCAAGGCATCGGCCAGCGCCTGCTCATCGATCAGACCGCCACGGGCGGTGTTGACCACGAACGCACCGGGTTTCATCGACGCCAGCTCGCGAGCACCGATGAAATGGCGAGTGTGTTCATTGAGCGGGCAATGCAGGGTGAGGGCGTCGATTTGCGGCAGCAGTTGATCCAGCGGCAAACGATCCGGGCGAGCAGGGCGCCCGGGAATCTGCCCGAGCAACACACGCATGCCGAACGCTTCGGCCAGTCGCGCCACGGCGCCGCCGAGTTCGCCATGACCGAGCAGGCCGAGGGTTTTGCCTTCCAGTTCGACAATCGGGTAGTCGAGCAGGCAGAACTGTTTGGCCTGCTGCCAACGACCTTCGCCGACGGCTTTCTGGTAATCGGCCAGACGCGTGGCAAGGTTGAGCAACAGCATGATCGTGTGTTGCGCCACCGACGGCGTGCCGTAACCCTGACAGTTGCACACGGTGATGCCCTGCGCGCGGGCGGCGGCGAGGTCGACATTGTTGGTGCCGGTGGCGGTGATCAGGATCAGTTTCAGATCGGGGTTGGCGGCCATGGCGGCGGTGTCGATCAGGATCTTGTTAGTGATCGCCACCGTCGCCCCTTGCAGGCGTTCGGCGACTTGCCCGGGCAACGTTTGGGCGAACAGCTGCAGATCGCTGAAACACTCGCGCAACGGACTGAGGTCGAGGTCGCCGAGATCCAGCGAAGGGTGATCAAGGAATACCGCGCGGCGCGTGTTCGTCATCAACTGTACCTTTTGTGCTGTGAGCGTTGGGCGTAATCTGCCGAGCCTACCAGATGAAACAATTGGTTACTCAGTGCCAGAGGTACTCACAAGTCCTGTGGGAGCGAGCTTGCTCGCGAAGAGGGCGGATCAAGCGAATTGTGGTTGTCTGACACACCGCCTTCGCGAGCAAGCTCGCTCCCACAGGGAAAGCATCTGCGCCATGAGTCCGATTTGACCGATCAACTCCAGAGGAGCCCCCATGTACTGGACCGAGTTCTTGACCGTTGCACTGATCCATTTGCTGGCCGTCGCCAGCCCCGGCCCGGACTTTGCCGTGGTGGTGCGCGAGAGCGTGACCCACGGGCGTCGCGCCGGCACCTGGACCGCGCTGGGCGTGGGCACGGCGATTTTCCTGCACGTTGGGTATTCATTGCTGGGTATCGGCCTGATCGTGTCGCAGTCGATCGTGCTGTTCAACGCCTTGAAATGGGCGGCCGCCGCTTACTTGCTGTACATCGGCTTCAAGGCGTTGCGCGCGCAACCGGCGAAAGTCGTGGCCGATGATCTGCACAAAGAGGCCGGCGTACGCACGGCGCGCGGCGCGTTCACCTCGGGCTTCGTGACCAACGGTCTGAACCCGAAAGCCACGCTGTTCTTCCTGTCGCTGTTTACCGTGGTGATCAACCCGCACACGCCACTGGCGGTGCAGGCGGGTTACGGGGTTTACCTGGCCGTTGCGACCGCCATCTGGTTCTGCCTGGTGGCGATGCTGTTCAGCCAGCAACGTGTACGCGCCGGTTTCGCCCGCATGGGCCACTGGTTCGACCGCACCATGGGCGCGGTGCTGATCGCTCTCGGCGTGAAAATCGCGTTCACCGAGATGCATTGATCCCACTGTGTAGGAGCTGCCGAAGGCTGCGATCTTTTGATCTTGATCTTAAAAAAACAAAGTCAAAAGATCGCAGCCTCGTTGCACTCGACAGCTCCTACACGAGTTGGCTGAGCTTGCTCAGGTTGTTCAGGTAATCACGGGGATTTTCCCCGAGCAAACGGCGAAACATCGCGCTGAACGCCCGCGCGCTGCCGTAACCCAGATCATGCGCCACACGCTGCACGCTGTCCCCGGCGAGCAAGCGCGGCAGGGCTTCCATCAGGCGCAGTTGCTGGCGCCAGGCGTTGAAACTCATCTGCAATTGTTGCTGAAACAGTCGCGCCAACGTCCGTGAGCTGGCACCGACCTGTTGCGCCCAGTCTTCCAGGGTATTGGCATGATCCGGGGTGTGCAGCAGTGCCAGACAGATGTTTTGCAGGCGCCGGTCGCTGGGCATCGGAATGTGCAGCGGCAGGTTTTCCAGACTGGCGAGCTCTTCGAGCATCAACTGCTGAATCAGCGGGTTGTCGGCGTGCGGCGGCCCTTGCACCGCGCGCAGGATCAGCTCGCGCAGCAGCGGCGTCACGGCCAATACGCAGCACTGTTGCAGGCTGGCGGGCGACAGCTCAGGTGCGATGAACAGCGAGCGCATCTGCACATCGCCACTCATGAAAATCTCGTGCGCCACCTCAGGTGGAATCCACACCGCACGGCTTGGCGGGATCACCCACGCGCCGGATGCCGTGACCACCCGCATGATCCCGCTGACGGCATACAGCAGCTGCGCCTCGCGATGCAGATGGAGCGGTTGGTGCGCGCCGTCCAGATAATCCCGGGGGTAGGCACTCACCGGACCGTGTTCGAAATGGCTAATCAACATGTCTGATTTGATGACTTGCTTGGCAGGAATGCGCTTTGCGGCCAACCTAGCATAAACGGCACACAACAACGTAAAGCGTGCCGCCATGAATCAATCCCGTAATGTCATTCGCTACATCAACGCCGCGCATGTGATCGATCACATGTTCATGCTGATTTTTCCCGCCGCCGTGCTCGGCATGACTCAAGCGTTCGGCCTCGACTACGCCACGCTGATCGGCTTGTCACTGGGCGGTTTCATTGCCTTCGGCGCCTGTTCGCTACCCGCCGGTTGGCTCGGCGATCACTGGAGTCGGCGGCAGATGATGCTGGTGTTTTTCTTCGGTATCGGTGCCTCGGCGATCTTCACTGGGCTGAGCAGCAGCCCGAGCATGCTGGTGATCGGCCTGACCCTGATCGGTATTTTCGCGGCGATTTATCACCCGGTGGGCACGGCAATGCTGGTTGCTTACGCACAGAACCGTGGTCGTGAAATCGGCATCAACGGCATGTGGGGCAATCTGGGCGTGGCGTTTTCGGCGCTGATCACAGGCTTGCTGGTGGCGCAATTCGGCTGGCGCTCGGCGTTTCTGTTACCGGGTGCGGTGGCGATTGTGCTGGGTTTTGGCTTCGCCTTGCAGGTGCGCGAAGAACCGATTCCGAAGCGTGCGCACACGCCACTCAAGGGGGCGGCCGGTCAGCGCATCTCGATGGTGATGGTTTTCGGCGTGCTGGCGTTGGCCACGGCCACCGGCGGCGTGGTGTTCAACGCCACCACCATGACCTATCCGAAGTTGTTTCAGGAACGTTTGCATGAGCTGTTCGCTTCGCCGCAAACCCTCGGCGTGGTGGTCAGTCTGGCGTATGCCTTTGGCGCGGTCGCGCAGTTGAGTATTGGTCGGGTGTTGCATCGACTCAGCCTGAAATGGCCGTTCATTGTCCTGACGCTGTGCCAGGCACCGCTGTTGTTTGCGCTGGCCTATGCCGACGGCTGGGCGGTGATCGCCCTCGGCGCAGCGTTCATGTTCGTGGTGTTTGGTCAGGTCACCGTGAACGATGCGATGGTCGCCAACTTCGTTGCCCCGCAATGGCAATCGCGCGTCTTCGCGCTGCGTTATTGTTTATCGTTTGGCGCCAGTGCGACGGCGATTCCGCTGATTTCCTATGTCGAACCGCGCCATGGCTTTGTAGGCCTGTACTTGATTCTCGCGGGTTTCGGCGCTTTGACCTTCCTTGCAGCAGTCGTATTCCCACGGACGCCTTCCGAGGAGGCTGTAGGGCAAACGGCCTGATCTGAGACGAAAACCGGCAAATGCTGGCGCAAAGCTAGCATTTGTACGGCTTTGCAAATCATTCCTTTGGCTGATTTGGCTGGCGTATAAGGGTTCTAGAGTACCGATCTCTACGCCAACACCGTGCAGTCAGAAAAGGGATTCTTATGTTGCAGACTCGCGTCATTCCCCCGGCCGATGGGGCCTACCAGTATCCATTGCTGATCAAGCGGCTGCTGATGTCCGGCGCCCGTTACGAGAAAACCCGCGAGATCATTTACCGCGACCAGATTCGCTATAGCTACCCGACCCTGATCGAGCGCGTGGCGCGGCTGGCCAACGTGCTGACGGCGGCCGGTGTGAAGGCCGGTGACACGGTGGCGGTGATGGACTGGGACAGCCACCGTTACCTGGAATGCATGTTTGCGATTCCGATGATCGGCGCGGTGATCCACACGATCAACGTGCGCCTGTCGCCGGAACAGATCCTCTACACCATGAACCACGCCGAGGACCGCTTTGTGCTGGTCAACAGCGAGTTCGTCGGGCTGTATCAAGCGATCGCACCGCACCTGACCACGGTCGAGAAAACCCTGCTGCTGACTGATCTGCCGGAAAAAACCGCCGATTTGCCGAATCTGGTTGGCGAGTACGAGCAACTGCTGGCCGCTGCAAGTCCGCAGTACGACTTCCAGGACTTCGACGAAAACTCGGTCGCCACCACGTTTTACACCACCGGCACCACCGGCAACCCGAAAGGCGTGTATTTCACCCATCGGCAACTGGTGCTGCACACCATGGGCGTGTCGACGATCATGGGCTCCATCGACAGCGTGCGCCTGCTTGGCACCAACGATGTGTACATGCCGATCACGCCGATGTTCCACGTTCACGCTTGGGGTCTGCCATACGTGGCGACCATGTTGGGCCTGAAACAGGTTTATCCGGGACGTTACGATCCCGAGTTTCTGGTGGAGCTGTGGCGCAAAGAGAAGGTCACTTTCTCCCACTGCGTGCCGACCATCCTGCAAATGCTGCTCAACGCCAAAGGCGCACAAGGCATCGATTTCGGCGGCTGGAAAATTGTCATTGGCGGCAGCGCGCTCAATCGCACGCTGTACGAAACCGCGAAGGCGCGCGGCATTCAGTTGACCGCCGCGTATGGCATGTCGGAAACCGGGCCGTTGGTGTCCTGTGCGCACCTCAATGACGAGTTGATGGCCGGCAGCGAAGACGAACGCACCACCTACCGGATCAAGGCCGGTGTGCCGGGGCCGCTGGTGGAAGCGGCAATCGTCGACGGCGACGGCAATTTCCTCCCGGCCGACGGTGAGACCCAGGGCGAACTGGTGCTGCGTGCGCCATGGCTCACCGAGGGCTATTTCAACGAACCGCAGAAGGGCGCCGAGCTCTGGGCCGGCGGCTGGCTGCACACCGGCGACGTCGCCACGCTCGACAGCATGGGCGTGATCGACATCCGCGACCGCATCAAGGATGTGATCAAGACCGGCGGCGAGTGGATCTCCTCGCTGGACCTCGAAGACCTGATCAGCCGTCACGTCGCGGTACGCGAAGTAGCAGTGGTGGGCATCGCCGATCCGCAGTGGGGCGAGCGTCCGTTTGCCTTGCTGGTGATCCGCGAAGGGCACGTGATCGGGGCGCGCGAGCTCAAGGAACACCTCAAGCCGTTCGTGGAATTGGGCCACCTGAGCAAGTGGGCGATTCCGAGTCAGATCGCCCTTGTTACCGAAATTCCCAAGACCAGTGTCGGCAAGCTCGACAAGAAGCGTATCCGCCTCGACATCACCGAATGGCAGGCCAACAACAGCACCTTCCTCTCGACACTTTGAGTGTCTGCTGGCGCGCCGAAACCGGCGCGCCAGACCCACCAAGCAAGCGCTTGGCTTGTGAAATCGAAAAAATCAGCCATCCTTGCCGTGCCGACATGCGTCGGACTGGCGAAAGGACTGTTCCAGAGTGGCCGGCAGCTGCAAATCACACTTTAGAGGGATCAAGCAGTACCACCTGCTGGCTATAGTCCGCTCAAGGATTTTTAAGAACGGGGCACACGCACAAATCGGGGCGATGCATCTTTGGAGTGACTTCGGGCTGTCTCTGGCACCCGGTCCTTCGGACGTTTTTAAAAGTACTCACTGCCATAACAATAATGCACATGGAGTAGCGTCGATGACCTCAGTAAACCAGTTCTGGCGCCGGGCGAAACTGCCTCTGGCAGTCAGTCTTGCCTCTTCGCTCGCCGGGCCCGCATTCGGCGTCAGTTTCAACGTCGGTGAAATCGAAGGCCAGTTCGACTCGTCCCTGTCGATCGGTGCCAGTTGGTCTACCCAGAGCCCGAACAAGAACCTCATCGGCGTCAACAACGGCGGCCATGGTCTGTCGCAGACTTCTGACGATGGCCACGCCAACTTCAAGAGCGGCGAAACCTTTTCGAAGATCTTCAAGGGCATCCATGACCTTGAACTGAAATACGGCGACACCGGCGTGTTCGTCCGTGGCAAATACTGGTACGACTTCGAACTCAAGGACGAAAGCCGCCAGTTCAAGGACATCAGCGATTCGGGTCGCAAAGAGGGCGCCAAGTCGTCCGGCGGGCAGATCCTCGACGCCTTCGTCTACCACAACTACGCGATCGCCGATCAGCCGGGTTCCGTGCGTCTGGGCAAGCAGGTGGTGAGCTGGGGGGAAAGTACCTTCATCGGCGGCGGCATCAACTCGATCAACCCGATCGACGTTTCCGCGTTCCGTCGTCCCGGTGCCGAGATCAAGGAAGGCCTGATCCCGGTCAACATGTTCTACGTGTCCCAGAGCCTGACCGAAAACCTTTCGGCCGAAGCGTTCTATCAACTGGAATGGGACCAGACCGTCGTCGACAACTGCGGCACGTTCTTCTCGCAGCCAGACATCGTGGCCGACGGTTGCAACGACAACCTGCGCGTGCTGAACAAGCGTTCGCAAATCCCGGCCATCGCCCTGGGGCCATTGGCCGCCAACGGTGTCAACGTCAACGAAGAAGGCGTTCTGGTGCGCCGTGGTCCGGACCGCGATGCCCGCGACAGCGGTCAGTGGGGCGCCTCCTTCAAGTACATGTACGAGCCGCTCGATACCGAGTTCGGCGCCTATTTCATGAACTACCACAGCCGAGCGCCGATCTTCAGCGCCACCGGTGCTCCGCAATCGGTCTACAACACCGCGCGCGCGCTGCCGGGGCCGTTTGCGGCACTTGCACCACTGCTGGTCGCGGGTAACTCGAATTACTTCATCGAGTACCCTGAAGACATTCGCCTCTACGGTCTGAGCTTCTCCACCACCCTGCCTACCGGTACGGCGTGGAGCGGTGAGATCAGCTACCGTCCGAACGCGCCGGTACAACTGAACTCCACCGACATCCTGTTCGCCGGTGTGCGTCCGATCGGCGGCGCACTGACCAACGCTTCGATACTCAATGGTGTGCCGGGCCAGGATCTGCACGGTTACGAGCGCAAGGAAATCACCCAGATCCAGACAACGTTCACGCACTTCTTCGATCAGGTCATGGGCGCCAGCCGTCTGACCCTCGTCGGCGAAGTCGGTGCGACCTACGTCGGTGGGCTGGAAAGCCGTTCCGACAAGCGTTATGGCCGCGATCCGGTGTATGGCCCGGGCGAGTTGCCAGCCACTGGCGGTGTGAATACCTGCGCCAACATTCTCAACGCCAGCACCATCAACGGTGCAGGGCCGGGTTCGCCGCAGAACAACCGCAGCCGCAATTGCGACAACGATGGCTTCACCACTTCGATGTCGTGGGGCTATCGCGGTCGCGCCATCTGGGAATACAACGACGTCTTCGCCGGTGTGAACCTCAAGCCGAACGTGGCCTGGTCCCACGACGTCAGCGGTTACTCGCCAGGCCCTGGCGGCAACTTCGAGGAAGGTCGCAAAGCGGTCAGCCTGGGTGTTGATGCCGAGTACCAGAACACCTACACCGCGAGCCTGGCTTACACCAACTTCTTTGACGGCAAGTACACCACTGTGGATGACCGCGACTTCGTTGCGCTCAGCTTCGGCGTGAACTTCTAAGCACTGCATTCAGGACGAACGAATTTATGAAAATAACAAAGAGTCTGTTCCACGCCGGTGTTCTGGGCCTGTCGCTGCTGGCGACCGGCGTCATGGCCGCGGTGCCTGCTGCCGAAGCCGACAAACTGGGCAAGAGCCTGACGCCGATGGGCGCCGAAATGGCCGGTAACGCCGACGGTTCGATCCCGGCGTGGAAGCCGTTGCCGAAGAATGCCGGCTCGGTCGACAGCAAGGGTTTCCTGTCCAATCCATACGCCAGTGAGCAACCGCTGTTCACCATCACTGCGAAAGACGTCGACAAGTACAAGGACAAGCTGGCGCCGGGTCAGTACGCGATGTTCAAGCGTTACCCGGAAACCTTCAAGATGCCGGTCTACCCATCCCATCGCGGCGCGACCGTGCCGGATGACGTGTTCGCCGCCATCAAGAAAAATGCCACCACCACCAACCTGGTGTCTGGCGGCAACGGTCTGGAAAACTTCGACACCGCCGTACCATTCCCGATTCCTAAAACCGGTGTGGAAGTGATCTGGAACCACATCACCCGCTACCGCGGTGGCAGCGTGACCCGTCTGGTGACCCAGGCCACGCCGCAACCGAACGGCTCGTATAGCCTGGTGTACTTCCAGGATCAGTTCGTGTTCCGCGACAAGATGAAGGACTACGATCCGGCGAACCCGGGCAACATCCTGTTCTACTTCAAGCAGAAAGTGACCGCGCCGGCGCGTCTGGCCGGCGGTGTGCTGCTGGTGCACGAAACCCTTGACCAGGTAAAAGAGCCACGTTCGGCGTGGGTCTACAACGCCGGCCAGCGTCGTGTGCGTCGGGCACCACAAGTGTCCTACGACGGCCCGGGTACTGCGGCGGATGGCCTGCGTACCTCCGACAACCTCGACATGTTCAACGGTGCACCGGATCGCTACGACTGGAAGCTCGAAGGCAAGAAAGAGATGTACATCGCCTCCGACAGCTACAAGCTCGACGACCCGAAACTGAAGTACGCCGACATCATCAAGGCCGGCCACATCAACCAGGACCTGGCGCGTTACGAGCTGCGTCGCGTCTGGCACGTGGTTGCCACCCTGAAGGAAGGCCAGCGTCACATCTACGCCAAGCGTGACTTCTATATCGACGAAGACACCTGGCAGGCAGCCGTGATCGACCATTACGACGGTCGTGGCCAACTGTGGCGTGTGGCCGAGGCGCATGCCGAGAACTACTACGACAAGCAAGTGCCGTGGTATGCCCTGGAAACCCTCTACGACCTGCAGTCCGGCCGCTATCTGGCACTGGGCATGAAGAACGAAGAGAAGAGTGCGTATGACTTCGGCTTCACTGCCACCACCAGCGATTTCACCCCGGCCGCACTGCGTCAGGATGGCGTTCGCTAACCCGCTGTAACCCGAGGCCGCATCCTCGTGAAAACGCCCCGACTGGTTCGGGGCGTTTTTTTGCCTGTAGCCTTTTTGTAGCCATTTGTAGCAGCAACCTTCATAACCGGTTCGTTTAAGGCTAGTCTGCGGACATCTGCAATGCCGCCAACAGCAATTCGAACAAGAGCCGGCCATGACCGATCTGTCCCCACTTCCGGGTCCCGCAAGCGTTGCCGTCGCGGCACTGGACGGGCGTTTTTTTCGCCCGCCGTTGCCTGACGGCTATGTCTTGCGACCACGCCTTTGCGAGCGCCTGCAGGCCGGGCTCGCTGGGCGCCTGTTGCTGGTCAGTGCTCCCGCGGGGTTCGGCAAGAGCTCGCTGGCAGTGGAGTTCTGTCAGAGTCTGCCGGCGCACTGGCAAAGCCTCTGGCTGGGGCTGAGCCCTCGTGACAGCGACCCCGGACGCTTTCTTGAACGTTTGCTTGAAGGCTTGCAGGACTACTTTCCGCAACTGGGCAGTCGCGCACTCGGCCTGCTGAAAATGCGCCAACGCCATCAGCCATTTGCCTTCGAAGAATGGCTCGACGGCTTGCTCGATGAGTTGACCCTGCACCTCGATCCCGCCAAGCCGTTGCTGCTGGTGCTCGACGACTATCATCTTGCCCAAGGTCCGGTACTCGACCGCTGTCTGCAGTTTTTCCTCAATCATCTGCCCGATGGCTTGCTGGTGATGGTGACCAGTCGCCAGCGCCCGGACTGGCATCTGGCACGTTTGCGCCTGTCCCGGCAGTTGCTGGAGCTGCATGAGCAGGATCTGCGCCTGACCCACGACGAAGCGCTGACCTTGCTTGATCGTCACAGCAGTTCCCTGCGCGGTGAGGCACTGGAAAACCTGATCCAGCGCAGCGAAGGCTGGGTCGCCGGTTTGCGTTTCTGGTTGCTGGCGGTGTCCGAAGCGGGCAGCGATGCGGCGCTGCCACAAGCGCTGAACGGCGGGGAAGGGCTGATCCGCGATTATCTGCTGGAAGAAGTCATCGATTGCCTGCCCGCCGAAGTGCAGGCCTTTCTCTACGACACCGCACCACAAGAGCGTTTTTGCAGCGAACTGTGCGATGCCGTCCGTGAAGCTCACGACAGTGCCGAAATTCTGCGTTTCCTGCTGGCGCATCAGGTGTTTCTGGTGCCGCTGGACGAGCACGGCCACTGGTATCGCTATCACCATCTGTTCTCGGATCTGCTGCGCAGCCGGCCGATTGCGCAAGCGATGGTGCCGACTGCCACGTTGCACCTGCGCGCCTGTCGCTGGTTCAACGCGCAGGGGCTGCTGGATGAGGCGGTCGAACAGGCGTTGCGAGCCGGCCATCTCGATGTGGCGGCGAATCTGGTGCAGAACCTTTCCGAAGAACAACTGCTGGCCGAGCAGAACGTCGGCATGCTGCTGCGCTGGAAAATGGACTTGCCCGACAGTCTGCTGATCAGCACGCCGCGGTTGATCGTTCTCTATAGTTGGGCGTTGGGGCTGGCGTGTCAGCTCGATGCTGCCGAAGAGTTGTCCAGCCATCTGAGCCGTTTCCTGCCGGCGCCATCGGCCACGGCGCAAAAGTCGATGCTGGCGCAATGGCTGGCGTTGAGCGGGATCATTGCCCGTGGCCGCGGCCATCGTGAGTTGACCCTCAGGTATTGCAGCGAAGCGTTGGAAAGCCTGCCGGCCAAACGCTATGGCCAGAGGCTGATGTGTTTATCGACCTTGTCCAATCTGGCCATTGCCGACGGCGATCTGTGGCGCGCCCGCGGCCTTAACCGAGAGTCGCTGGAGTTGGCGCAGCGCGTCGGCAATCCGCTGTTCGAAGCGCTGGCGCACTACGATCGTGCGCGGGTGTTGCAGGCTCGCGGCGAAATCCTGCGTGCTCTCGATGAAGTCCATCAGGGCCTGGAGCGCTTGCGCGGGTTGTCGCCACAACGCCTGTATGCGGTGCGCGCAAGGCTGACGTTGTATGAAGGTTTTCTGTTGGCCATGCGCTTGCAGCCTCAGGCGGCACGCGTGCGTTTGTTGGCCGGAATCGGCGAGGCGCGCGCCTGTCGCGATATCAGCGTGTTGATCGGTCACTGCGTGATCGCTCGACTGGACGGCAGCAGTGGCGAGTTCGCCAAGGCCTTTGCCGAACTCGCCGAAGCCGAACGCCTGATGCACATCTGGGACGTGCCGCCGATCTACTACCTGGCGATGATCACGCTGGTCAAATGTGAGCTGTGGCTGGCGCAGGGCCGCACCGATCTGGCCGAGGCGTGGCTGGCGCGATTGGGGCAGACCTATACGGGCGAGCGCGCCGCTGCGCCGCCGGAGTTTCATCCACAGCTGCCTTTGCATGTTGAACTGCAACAGGCGTTGCTGGACCTGATTCAAGGGCAACCCATGCTCGCCGAGGGGCGGTTGAACGTATTGCATGAAAACGGCCAGCAAACCGGCCGACAGTTGCTCAGTGTGATGGCGTTGACGCAGAAGGTGGCGTTGCTGTTGGTGGGGGGCCGTGAGCCCGAAGCGCGTAAAGCGTTGCACCAGGCGCTGGAGGCGGCGGCCGGTGGCGTGCTGCAACCGTTCGATGCCTTGCTCAGAGAGCATGCAGATTGGTTGCGCGGGCAACTGGCCTTGAGCGCTTCGAGCGATGTCAGCCAGCAGTTGCTCGTGCATCTTCCGCTACCTGCCACTCGTTCGGTTGCGGATCCGGTAGCAGCCGAGCAACTCAGCAGTCGAGAGCTGGCGGTGCTTCGCCTGATCGCACTGGGCTGTTCAAACCAGGAAATCAGCGAACAGCTGTTCATCTCGTTACATACGGTGAAAACCCACGCAAGTCACATCAATAGCAAGTTGGGCGTCGAGCGGCGCACACAGGCGGTCGCACGGGCTAAGGGGCTAGGACTGCTCACCTGACGGTCATAAGACTGACCCGAAAAAAATGCCCCGGACCAAGGTTCGGGGCATTTTTTTTCAGGTAAGGATCTGCAAGCAGATCCTGTGGTGATGGAGTGTCAGGCGACCAGGTCGTTGGCACTCAGACTATTAACACCCACCAACTGAATTTCGAAGTCAGCGCCAGGGCCTCCGGAGACGTTTCCGGAGAGAATGTGGTCGGAGAAGCGGACTTGCCCGGCCGCAGTAAAGTCGTTGCCATCGATGAATGTGAAACCATTGAAACCGGCGGTCAGTAAGTTGGCATCAAAGTGGGTCAGGTCGATTTTATCGCCCTGGAGGCTGCTGAAGTCAGTGATGACATCACGGTTGGCCCCGATCCCCATTTCGTTTACGGCGCCGAACTTGAAGATATCGGCACCGCCACCACCGGTCAGGGTATCGGCACCGAAGCCTCCATCCAGGATGTTGGCATTGATGTTTCCAGTCAGCGTGTTGTTCAAGTTGTTGCCAGTGAGCGTGAATTGACCGAGCCCCAGTAACTTGACGTTTTCGACGTTCAGCAGGTTGCCGATACTCAGGTCAACGGTCTCGGTCTGCGGCGTGGAGCCGTACATGATGTAGAGGGTGTC
>NZ_JBSVXS010000019.1:0-82005 GCF_054070155.1 Pseudomonas sp. SDT291_1_S447 | reverse complement strand
AAAGTGACCCGCCGTAAGGGCGGAACCCTAATCAGCAACACCCGCAGCAACGGATATTCCCCCCCCCCGTCAAGCCACAGCAAACACCTCTACCAAGCGCCGAGCAATATGCCCCTGCGCCTCTTCAGCCTCATCAATAATCGCCCCCATGCGCATGAAGTCATGGGTCATCCCCTCATAAACCTTCAGCTCCACCGCAACCCCCGCCGCCTGCAAGTGACGCGCATACGCCACGCCCTCATCGTGCAACGGATCACACTCGGCCAACACCAGCAGCACCGGCGCAACGTTAGCGTTAACCTCAGCCAGCAACGGCGAAAACCGCGGATCGAGACGATCGCTGGCATCACGCTGATAGTGCTCATAAAACCACTGCAGCGAAGCCTTCTCCAGCAGATATCCTTCCCCGAACTGCTCGATCGAAGGCGTGCTGCGACTGGCATCGGTGACCGGATAGATCAGCACTTGCAGACGCGGCTGCACAGCCGCATCCGCCAGTTGCGCGGCGAGCACCGTGGTCAGGCTACCACCGACGCTGTCACCGGCAATCGCCAAACGCGCGGCATCAATGCCCAGATCCGCAGCACTCGCCACCAGCCAGTCCCAGGCATCGCGGGCGTCATCAGCGGCGGTCGGAAAGCGAAACTCCGGCGCCAGCCGATACGCCACCGACAACACCACACAATCGGCCATCGCGGCCAACGCCCGGCACAGAGAATCGTGGGAATCAAGGCTGCCGACCACATACCCGCCGCCATGGAAATACAGCAGCGCCGGCCGCCCTGCCCCGACGCTCAGAGGCTGATTGCTGTAAAGGCGTGCGTGCAGACGCGTGCCATCGCGCACCGGCAATTGCAGCTCATCCACCACCGCCAACTCTTCGCCGCCGGCATCCATCAACAGCGACGACTGATCAAATTGTTCGCGGGCCTCTGCCGGGCTCAGCTCATGCATGCCAACGCGCTTGCCACTGGCCCGGCCGTTGCCGACCAGTTGCAGGAACGCGGCGATATCAGGGTTCAACGACATTCAAATCTCCAGAGCGCTCAAGCGCCAGCAGGCGCCCGAGCGCTGTTCAGGTTCAGGACATGGCTACAGGTTCAACGATCACGCCAAGCATTTCTTCAGCCTCGGAAAGGAAAGTTTCATCGCGCGGGATCTGGAAGTGCCCGCAATCGAGCCATTCACCGCCCATGCCCGGCTGCGCAAGTTGCGCCGCCAGTTCCCCGGCCTCCTCTTCGCGACCCAGCGTCCACCAGCAGATCGGGTTGACCGCCAAGGGTGCACAGCGATCCAGCTGCAACGACAGTTGCTTGAGTCGACGGGCCACGCTGAACACATGGGCCAGTTCATCGGCGCCCAGTGCCACGTAAGTCGACGACCCGCGTTCGGCACTCATGGCACGGGCGAACAGCGCCCGCAGGTTCTGCGCGGTTTCCTCGCCGTCGATGCGCAAACCTGACGCGGCATCCGGCAGGGTCACCCGCAGGAAGTCGCGCAGATCGGCCTGCCAGTCATCCACCGCGCCTTCGTTGACCTTGGCCGACGGCACGAAACTGTCCACTAGGCCGACGAATTTCACGGTCTGGCCAGCCTGTTCCAATTGCGCGGCCATCAACATCGCCAACGTCCCGCCAAGCGACCAGCCCAACAGGTGATACGGTCCGTGTGGCTGTTTCTCGCGGATCTGTGCCACGTAAGCGCTGGCCATGCTCTGCAACGAGACATCGTTGAATGCCGGATCCAGCAGCATCCGCGACTGAATCGCCAACACCTGACGACGACCGCTCAAACGGCGCGCCAACGGCTCGTAGTCGAACACCGTGCCGAAACCTGCATGGATGCAGAACAGCGGCGCAACGCTTTTGACCTCTGCGTTCATCGCCAACAGCCCGGAGGCTTTTTCGGCTGTCCCCTGCACACTGGCGACCAGCTCGGCGATGCTCGGTTTCTGCATCAGGTCGCGCAGTTTCAGGCTCAGACCCTGAGCTTTCAGCACGCGACTGCGGGCCACCACTTGCAGACTGAGGATCGAATCACCGCCCAGTTCGAAGAAGTTATCGGTGAGGCCGACGCGTTCGATTTTCAGCACCTCCTGCCAGATCTTCGCCATGGCCTTTTCCAGCTCGGTGCGCGGCGCCAGGTAATCCTGACGCTGTTCAGCGTCCGGGTTCGGCAGCGCCTTGCGGTCAAGCTTGCCGTTCGGCGTCAGGGGCATGCGTTCGAGCAACATCAGGTGCGCAGGCACCATGTAGTCCGGCAGGCTGGCCTTGAGCTGTTCACGCAGGCGTTCGCACAAACCGTCGGTTTGCGTATCGGCATTGGCCAGCACATAACCGAGCAACTGCTTGCCGCTGACGCCCTCGCGGGCTACCACGGCGGCGTCGCGCACGCCCGGTTGCTGCTTGAGACGCGCCTCGACTTCGCCCAGCTCGATACGGAAACCACGGATCTTCACTTGATGATCGATCCGTCCCAAGTAGTCAACAGTACCGTCGGCGCGCTGGCGAACCAGGTCACCGGTGCGGTACAGACGACTGCCATCGGCGCTGAACGGGTTAGCCACGAAACGCTCGGCGGTGCCGCCAGCCCGGCCCAGATAACCCCGGGCCAGCGCGCCGCCCAGGTACAGCTCACCGGCAAGGCCCACCGGCAACGGATTGAGATCGGCGTCGAGCACATAACCGCTGCGCTCGCCGACCACACTGCCGATTGGTGCGTAGGCCGCACCGCACTGATCGTCAGTGCCGGCCTTCCAGATCAGCGGCGTAACCACGGTTTCCGTCGGGCCGTAACCGTTGATGATGTACTGCGGCTGAAGCGCGCGTTTGGCCAGTTCGAAACTCGCCACCGGCACGGCGTCGCCACCGAAACAATAGATGCGCACCGGCGGCGGGTTGCCGTGCTGTTCCGCGTGTTCGGCCAGTTGCTGCAAATACACCGGCGGGAACGCGGCCACGGTTACGCCGTATTGATGCAGAGCGTTGTAGGTCTGCTCGGCAGTCCACAGGCTGTCGTCACGGATCAGCAAGCGTGCGCCGTGAGTCAGGGTGGTCAACCAGCGCTCATGCGCGCCGTCGAACGCGAACGACATGAAGTGCAGTTCGCAATCGGCCTCACTCATTTCATAACGTTGACCGATCGCCTCGCAGTGCATCGCCAATGGGCCGTGAGCGACACCGACACCTTTCGGCTGGCCGGTCGAACCGGAGGTGTAGATCACGTAAGCCAGGTTGCCCGGCTGCACCGCGACATCCGGTGCGCTGTCCGAGTGCGCGGCCAGCTCCAGTTGATCCAGCTCCAGCACATGCAGGTTGTCCTGCGTTGGCAGCACCTGACGCAGACTCGAATCACTGAGCAGCAAGGCAATCCCGGAATCGCGCATCAGATAGCTTAGGCGTTCGCGCGGATACGTCGCGTCCAGCGGCACATAAGCGCCGCCAGCCTTGAGCACAGCGAGCAGCGCCACGATCATGCTTTCGCTACGCGGCAGCGCCACGCCGACGCGTACTTCCGGGCCGACGCCTTCGGCGATCAAGGCATGGGCCAGACGGTTGGCGCGGGCGTCGATCTGGCCGTAACTGAAGGACTGGTCATTGAAGATCAGCGCCGTCTGCTCACCACGCTGCACCGCCCACTGGGCAATGCGCTGATGCACGGCGACTGCTTGCGAAGGTGCCGGCAGCGCCTGCGCGGTTGCGACCTGACCGGTCGGCAGACCAATGCGCCCCAGCGGTTGCGCCGCATCCTCGGCCAGCGCCGCGAGCAAGCCTTCCATGTTGCTGCGAATGCCTTCGACGGTCGCCCGATCGAAATGCTCACGCAGGAACATGTACTCGATCACCAACCCTTCTTCGAGCGTGACCATCAAGTCCATCGGGAAGTTGGTCAGGCCGGCGTTGCTGATCTCGCCGAACTTCAGCGAGTCATCGCGCCACTCGCGCAGCGCCTGGTCGATCGGGTGGTTCTCGAACACGATGATGCTGTCGAACAGCGATTGCCCGGCACGTCCGGCCCAGCGCTGCACGTCGGTGAGCGGAGTGTATTCGCGCTCACGCATTTCCAGGTTGAAGTCCTGCAAGTCACGCAGCCATTCGCCGACCGACTGCTCGGCCGGTACGTCCTTGATCACCGGCAAGGTGTTGATGAACAGACCAAGGATCGACTCCGACGCCGGCAGACTCGCCGGGCGCCCCGCTACCGTCGCGCCGAACGCGACACAGCGCTGGCCGCTGTAACGGCTGAGCAACATCAGCCACGCGCCCTGCACCAAGGTGTTGAGGGTCACGTGCTGAGCTTGCGCGAAGGCCTTGAGCTGTTCGGTGCGAACTTCGCCCAAGCGGCTGTACAACGCCTCGTGGCCGCGACCACTGCCGGTGCGCGCCACGGCGTCGGCCAGATAAGTCGGCTCGTCGAGCTGACTCAGGTGCTCACGCCAGAACCCTTCACTGGCGTTGCCATCCTGCTGTTGCAGCCAATTGATGTAGCGACGGTAAGGCACGGCGTCGGCCAATGGCTTGCCGGAGTACTGGCTCAACACCTCACCGATCAACTGCGAACTGCTCCAGCCATCGATCAGGATGTGGTGATAGGTCCAGATCAGTTGATAACTGTCCTCGCCCACCTGCACCAGCGTCAGGCGTTGCAGCGGCGGCTGATCGAGATCGAAGCCCTTGGCTCGCTCGGCATCGGCCAACGCTTGCAGTGCTTCGGCCGAGTGATCCTGCTCGCGCCAGTCAAGCAGGCTGATCGGCAGTTGCGGATCGGCGAGTACAAATTGCAACGGTTCGGCCATGTCCTGCCAGAGGAACCCGGTGCGCAGGATGTCGTGGCGCCGGCTGACGGTTTCCCAGGCGTCTTTCAACCGCGCCGGGTCAAGGCCCTGCACCGGAATGCACAATTGGTTGATGTAGAGATCCGACTCCGGCGCGTTCAGGCCGAGGAACAGCATGCCCTGCTGCATCGGCGACAGACGATAGAGACCGGCCAACTGATCTTGCGACAGCGGCAATTGCGCGACTTGCATCTCACTCAGACCATGCAGCGGCACCTCGATCAGTGCTGCCACCGGCTTATCGCAGGAGGCTTCAACGCGCAGGGCCAATTGCGCAATGGTCGGGTGCTGGAACAGGTCTTTCGGACTCAGTTCCAGGCCTTGCTGACGGGCACGGCTGACCACTTGAATCGAGATGATCGAATCGCCGCCCAGGGCAAAGAAGCTATCGCGGGTGCTGACCTGCGCCAGTCCCAGCACCTCTTTCCAGATGTCCACCAACGCCTGCTCGGTGGCATTGACCGGATCGACGTGTTGTTGCGCCGCCGTCAGTTCCAGTGCCGGCAAGCGCTTGCGATCGATCTTGCCGTTGGGGGTCAGCGGCATCTGCGCCAGCCACATGCGGTGCGTCGGCACCATGTAATCCGGCAGGGTGGCGCCCAGCCAGGCGCTGAGACTGTCATGCAAGTCACGTTGCTGCTCGGCGCTGGCGTCGACCGACGCCGGATCGCTCGGCACAAGGTAGGCGATCAACTGTTGGCTGCCCTGCACTTCACTGGCCACCACGACCGCTTCGCGTACGGCGACATGGGCCACCAGGCGCGCTTCGATTTCGCCGAGTTCGATACGCAAACCGCGAATTTTCACCTGATGGTCGATGCGGCCCATGTATTCCAGTTCGCCCTCTTCGCGTTCACGAATCAGGTCGCCGGTGCGGTACATGCGCTCGCCGTTGCTGGCGAGTGGATTGGGCACGAAGCGTTCAGCAGTCATCGCCGCGCGGCCCAGGTAACCACGGGTGATGCCGGCGCCGGACAGGTACAGCTCAGCCGACACACCTTGCGGTACGACGTGCAGATCGGCATCGAGCAGATGGCTGGCGGTGTAGTTCAGGGCACGACCAATGCGCGCCTGACCACCGGCAACGCGGCGGGTCCAGGTCGAATAGGTGGTGTCTTCCGACGGGCCATAAAGGTCGTAGACGTGCTCGACCGTCGACGGCTGATAAAGCGCGTCGACCAAGCCTTGCTTGAGCGGTTCGCCCGCCAGGTTGATGATGCGCACGCCCGCAGGAATCTGCCCGGCGCGTTGCAGTGCAGCGATGGCCGACGGCACGGTGTTGATCAGGCGTACCTGATCGCGCGCCGGCAACTGTGGCAACTCCAAAGCGTTACGCGCAATGATCAGCGAACCACCATTGGCAAGGGTGACAAACAGCTCCCACACCGACAGGTCGAAGCACACCGAAGTCGAGGCCAGCACGCCTTGGATGTCGTCGCGGCTGTAGACCTTGGCCGACCAGTCGATCAGCGCCATGACGTTGCGATGGGCGATGGCCACGCCTTTCGGTTTGCCCGTGGAACCGGAGGTGTAGATCACGTAAGCGAGGTTGTCCGGTGTGACCGATGTTTGAGGTGCGCTAGCCGGATAAGCGTTCAGCGACACCTGATCCATCAGCAGCACTTGCGTATCGCCCGGTACGCTCAGCGTCGCAGCGACCGCTTGCTCAGTGAGCAACACCCGCGCACGGCTGTCTTCGAGCATGTAGGCAACGCGATCGGCCGGGTAATCCGGATCCAGCGGCACATACGCGCCACCGGATTTGAGCACCGCCAGCAGGGCAATCAGCAACTGCTCGGAACGCGGCATCGCCACGCCCACGCGCACTTCAGGACCGACACCGAGCTCGATCAACTTGTGCGCCAGACGGTTGGCTTTCGCGTCCAGTTCGGCGTAGGTCATTTGCTGGTCAGCGAAGGTCACCGCCCAGGCATCCGGCGTTGCTGCCACTTGGCGATCGATAGCTTGATGAATGCACTGCTCGGTGACGAAATCGGTCTCGGCACTTGGGCCGTTGTCGATCAGGTTCAACTCGCTGAGCGTGCGCTCACCCGACTCGCTCATCTGCCCGAGCAGGCGCTGCAAGTACTCGCCCAACTGCACAACGCTGTGCGCCGCAAAGCTGTCGCACTGGTAGCTGAAGTGCATCGACAACTCGTCGCTCAAATGCACCAGCAGCGTCAGCGGATAGTTGGTCTGCTCATGGTTGTTGATCTCGCCGAAACGCAATTCCTGCGGCGCGCCCTGCGCCAGCGCCTCGGACACCGGGTAGTTCTCGAACACCAGAATGTTGTCGAACAGCGCTTCACCGTTGCGCGCCGCCCAACGCTGAATGTCGAACAACGGCGTGTGCTCATGCTCACGCAGCGTCAGGTTTTGCGCCTGCACGCTCTGCAACCACTCGCCTACGCTGGATGGCGAACGAGGGCTGGCGATCACCGGCAAGGTGTTGATGAACAGACCGATCTGCTGCTCGACACCTTTGAGTTCCGCCGGACGCCCCGCCACCGTAGCGCCGAACGCCACGCTTTGTTGCCCGGTCAAGCGCTGCAACAGCAGCAACCAGGCCGCTTGAATCAGCGTATTGAGGGTGACTTTCTGCTGCCGGGCGAACTCGCCCAACTGCCGCGTTTGCGCCGCGTCGAGCACACAGAAATGTTCGCCGTGGCCGTCTCGCGGGGCGTCGCCACGCTGCGCCTGAAGTGCCTGCGCCAACAGGGTTGGCGCTTCCAGATCAGCCAGTTGCGCGGTCCAGTAATGTTCGCTGGCCTGCACGTCCTGACGCTGCAACCACTCGATGTAATCGCGGTAGCGCCCGGCCTGCGTTGGCTGGGCGATGCCGCTGTAGCGCTGCAGGACTTCACCGAGCAACTGCGAATTGCTCCAGCCGTCCATCAGAATGTGGTGGTTGGTGTAGATCAAATGGCAACGCTGGTCGTCCAGACGCACCACGACCATACGCAGCAGCGGCCCCTGGCTCAGGTCGAAACCTTGTGCCTGCTCGGCGGCGGCCAGCGCGTTCAACTCGCCAAGGCAATCGCTGCGCTCACGCCAGTCGAGCACGCTGAATGGCATGTCCAGTTGCTTGTGTACCACTTGCACCGGGCGCGCCAGCTCACCTTGCCAGACAAAACTGGTGCGCAGGATGTCGTGGTTGTCCACCGCCGCTTGCCAGGCTTGCTGGAAGCGCTGCGGATCAAGGCCTTCGACGTCGAGACGGACCTGGTTGATGTAATCACCGGTGGCCTGTTCGTAGAGGCTGTGGAACAGCATGCCCTGCTGCATCGCCGACAGCGGATAGACATCGGCAATCTGCTGGGCCGGCAAAGGCAAGCCGTCGAGTTGCGCCTGGGTCAGCGCCGCCAAAGGGAAGTCCGACGGCGTCAAGCCTTCGACGCCCGGGGTCAGGCAATGGTCGATCAAAGCGGCCAGTTCTTCGGCGTAATCCGCCGCCAGTGCTTCGATCACGGCGTTGTCGAAACGCTCGCTGCTGAAGGTCCAGCCCACGCGCAATTCGCCGCCATACACCTGACCGTTGAGGGTCAGCCAGTTGCCCAGCGGCGCGTCCGCGCTCTGATCGAGACCGGCATTGTCCGGCGCCGGTGCAAACAGCGCGCCGTCATCGCCCTCGAAACTGCCGTCGAACTGGCCGAGGTAGTTGAAGGTGATGCGCGGGGTTGGCAAGGCGCGCAGGCTCTGTTGTGCCTGAACATCGCCAAGATGACGCAGTGCACCGAAACCGATGCCTTTGTTGGGGATCGAGCGCAGTTGCTCCTTGATCTGCTTGATCGACTCGCCCGGTGTAGCCGCCGGGGTCAGACGCACCGGGAACAGACTGGTGAACCAGCCCACGGTGCGGGTCAGATCGACACCGTCGAACAGCTCTTCACGGCCATGGCCTTCGAGCTGGATCAGCGTCGATGACTGCCCGCTCCAGCGTCCGATCACCCGCGCCAGTGCGGTCAACAACAGGTCGTTGACCTGGGTGCGATACGCCGCCGGCGCTTCTTGCAGCAGTTGTCGGGTCAACTCCGCGCCAAGCTTGGTCTGTACCGTCTGCGCCAGCCTGTTCTGCTGCCCGGCGTCCATGCGCTTGCACGGCAGATCGCTGCCGACATCATTCAGGCATGCCTGCCAGTAAGCCAGCTCCTGCTGCAACGCCGCGCTGTTGGCGTAGCGCTGCAAGTGTTCACTCCAGTCCTTGAAGGCACTGGTCTTCGCCGGCAGGCTCAGCGGCTGCGCATCGAGCAATTGCTGATAAGCGTTTTGCAGGTCTTCCAGCAGAATCCGCCACGAAACACCGTCGACGGCCAGGTGATGGATCACCAACTGCAAACGCTGGGTGCCATCGGCCAGATTCGCCAGCACCGCGCGCAACAGCGGCCCGTTCTGCAAATCGAGGCTGCGCTGGGCGCGGTTGCCCAAGGCTTCCAGCGCAGCCGCATCGGCGACGTCTTCCTGCCACAGCAGGTTGTGCGGCTGATCTTCAACCGCACGGTGCTCGGCCTGCCACACGCCGTTGTGTTGGGTGAAGCTCAGGCGCAAGGCATCGTGATGCGCGACCAGCGCGCGCAATACTTGCTCGATTTTCTCCGCGTCCAGCGGCTGACGCGGCTTGAGCAGCACCGACTGGTTCCAGTGCTGACGCTCAGGGATGTCGTCTTCGAAAAACTGCTGCTGGATCGGCAGCAGCAACGCCGCGCCGGTCACCGCTTGTTGGTCGATGCCCGATTCGTCATCGCCCAACTGCGCGACCAGGGCCAGACGTTGAATGGTCTGGTGCTGGAACAAGTCTTTGGGATTGAGGCGAATCCCGGCCTGACGTGCACGGCTGACCACTTGAATCGAGATGATCGAGTCGCCGCCCAGTTCGAAGAAGTTATCGTTGAGGCCGACTTGCGGCAGCTTCAGCACGTCTTGCCAGATTGCCGCCAAACGCTGCTCCAGCTCGCTTTGCGGCGCTTGATAGGCCTGCTGCGCCTGACTGGTATCCGGCAACGGCAACGCACTGCGGTTGAGTTTTCCGTTGGCGGTCAGCGGCAATTGCGCGAGCAGCAACAGGTGCGCCGGGATCATGTGATCCGGCAGATTTTCCTTGAGTTCGGCACGCACGCGGTCACGCCACTGCGCCTGTTCCGCTGTGCTGGCGTCGAGCAGCGTGGCATCGCTTGGCACCAGCCAGGCAACCAGTTGTTGGCCGCTGAGACCCGGCTGCGCCAGCACCACGGCTTGGCGTACGGCAGCCTGATCGAGCAGTTGCGCTTCGACCTCACCGAGTTCGATACGGAAACCGCGAATCTTCACCTGATGGTCGATCCGCCCGATGTATTCGATCACGCCGTCGGCGCGATAGCGCGCCAGGTCGCCGGTGCGATACAGACGACCGCCGTCAGCGGCAAACGGATCGGGAATGAAACGCAGCGTGGTCAGGTCGGCACGGTTCAGATAACCGCGCGCCAGACCGGCGCGACCGACGTATAGCTCACCGATGCAGCCCTTGGCCACCGGGTTCAGATCGCCGTCGAGCAAGTACCACGACAGGTCGGCAATCGGCTCGCCGATCGGGCTGCTCGCGTCGCGCTGCAAATCGGCCATCGACAACGGCCGGTAGGTCACGTGCACGGTGGTTTCAGTGATGCCGTACATGTTGATCAGTTGTGGTGCCTGATCGCCGAATCGCTCGAACCACGGGCGCAGGCTCTTCACTTCCAGTGCTTCACCACCGAACACCACGTAGCGCAGCACCAGTTGTTGCGCGGCGTGTTCCGGGGCGCACGCCACTTGCATCAACTGCTTGAACGCCGACGGCGTCTGGTTGAGCACGGTGATGCCTTCGCTGCACAGCAAGGCAAAGAAATCTTCCGGCGCACGGCTGACCTCGTAAGGCACCACCACCAGTTTGCCGCCGTACAGCAACGCGCCGAAAATCTCCCACACGGAGAAGTCGAACGCGTAGGAATGGAACAGGCTCCACACATCTGAAGGGCCGAAATCGAACCAGGCATCGGTGGCTTCGAACAGGCGCAGCACGTTGCGGTGCGCGAGCAAGGTGCCCTTGGGCTGACCGGTCGAACCCGAGGTGTAGATCACGTACGCGAGGTTGTCGGCGCTCATGCGCACTTGCGGATTGCTGTCGCTGTAACCTTCGAGGTCTTCGCGATCCTGATCGAGCATCAGGCTGCGCACCGAATCCGGCACGGGCAGACGACCGAGCAGGTGGCTTTGGCTCAACAGCAGGCCAATGCCGCTGTCGCCGATCATGTAGCTCAGGCGTTCTTCCGGGTAGCTTGGGTCGAGCGGCACGTAAGCGCCGCCCGCCTTGAGAATTGCCAGCAGGCCGACGAGCATGTCGAGGCTGCGTTCCACTGCGAGGCCGACGCGCACGTCCGGGCCGACGCCGCTGGCGATCAGCTTGTGGGCCAACTGGTTGGCGCGGCTGTTCAGTTCACCGTAGCTCAAGGATTGCTCGGCATACGTCACGGCAACGGCTTGCGGGGCACGGGCGGCCTGGGTTTCGATCAAGTGATGCAGGCACTGCTCGTTGGGGAAATCGGCAACGGCCGGGTTCCATTGCAGCAGCGTCGCCGCGCGTTCGGCGGCGTCGTGCAGCGGCAGTTCAGCGATACGCTGGCCGCTGTCGGTGACGATGCCTTGCAGCAGATTCGTCCAGTGTTGCGACAGGCGCTCAATAGTCTCGACGTCGAACAGGTCGGTAGCATAAGTCAGCTCGGCCCAGACATTGTCGGTAGATTCAAAGGTGTTCAGGGTCAGGTCGAACTGCGCGGTATTCGACGCCCAAGGCAAGCCTTCGATGTGCAGTTGCGGCAGGCGTGTGGCGCCCTGCGCCTGACGCGCCTGGCTCTGGTGGTTGTGCATCACCTGGAACAGCGGGCTGTGGCTGAGGCTGCGCTCCGGTTGCAGCGCATCGACCAGTTGCTCGAACGGCAGATCCTGATGCGCCTGAGCGCCGAGCACGGTGTTCTTCACTTGCTGCAACAGGCTGCGGAAGGTCTGCTGACTGTCGAATTCAGCCTTGAGCACTTGGGTGTTGACGAAGAATCCGATCAGCCCTTCAGTCTCGACCCGGTTACGGTTGGCCACGGGCACACCGACGCGGATGTCGGCCTGACCGCTGTAGCGGTGCAGCAAGGTCTGGAACGACGCCAGCAACAGCGCGAACAGGGTGACGTTTTCACGCTGCGCGACTTGCTTGAGGGCAGTGGTCAGTTCGAGGCTCAGCGGGATGTCGCGACGCGCGCCGCGATAGCTTTGCTCGGCCGGGCGCGGACGGTCGGTCGGCAGCTCCAGCAGCGGCTGATCGCCATCGCCGAGTTGCGCGGTCCAGTAGCTCAACTGACGCTCGTGTTCACCGGCGTCCATCCACTGTTTCTGCCACACGGCGTAGTCGGCGTATTGCACCGGTAGAGCCGGCAAATGTGCGGTCTGACCCTGGCTGTACGCGGCATACAACGCCACCAGTTCATCGACCATGATGTTCATCGACCAACCGTCAGAGACGATGTGGTGCAAGGTGATCACCAGCGCGTGATCATCGGCGGCCAGACGCAGCAGTTTCACTCGCAGCAACGGACCTTGCTGCAGGTTGAACAGGTGCAGGGTTTCTGCGGCGACCAGCGCTTGCAGCGCTGCGTCGTCCAGCCCCGCCACGTGCTGCACTTGCAGATCCAGCGTGCCTTGGGCCTGGATCACTTGCAGAGTTGTGCCCTGTTCTTCGACGAAGCAGGTGCGCAGGGATTCGTGGCGCGCGATCAGCGCATTGAAGCTGTGCTGCAACGCCGGCAGATCCAGTTCGCCACGCAGACGCAGCGCCGCCGGAACGTGGTAAGCGCTGCTGGTCGGTTCCAGTTGCCAGAGGAACCACTGGCGTTCCTGCGCATAGGAAAGCGCCAGCGGTTGCGTACGCGGCAGCGCGACAATCGCCGGTTCCTGAGCGGCCTGATCGACACCCAAAGCAGCAACGAAATCTTCCAGTGTGCTGTGCTCGAACAGCGTGCGCAGCGGCACCTGAACGTTCAGCGCCTGACGCACACGCGAGACCACTTGCGTTACCAGCAAGGAATGGCCGCCGAGTTCGAAGAAGTTGTCACTCAGGCCGACACGTTCAAGCTTGAGCACCGCTTGCCAGATCTCGGCGACGGTGTGTTGGGTGGCGGTTTGCGGCGCGATGTAAGTCGATTGCAACTGGCTGGCGTCAGGTGCCGGCAAGGCCTTGCGGTCGACTTTGCCATTCGGGGTCAGCGGCAGTTGCGCGAGGAACAGCAGGTGCGCCGGCACCATGTATTCCGGCAGTTCGGCCTTGAGGTTGGCTTTCAGAGCGGCGCGCAGTTCGACTTCGTCAACAGCACTGGCGGACGGCACCACATAGCCGACCAGTTGCGGCCCGGTCGGGCCGTCCTGAGCGACCACCACGGTTTCTCGCACGCTGTCCAATTCAAGCAAACGCGCTTCGATCTCGCCAAGCTCGATTCGGAAACCACGGATTTTCACTTGATGGTCGATGCGCCCGATGTACTCGATCACGCCTTCTGCGCGATAACGGGTCAGGTCGCCGGTGCGGTACAGACGCGCACCGTTTGCCGAGAACGGATCCGGCACAAAACGTTCAGCGGTCAGGCTCGGACGCTGGAAGTAACCACGGGCCAGACCGTCACCGCCGATCAGCAATTCACCGGGTGCGCCGAGCGGATTGAGCTCAAGGTCGCTGCCGAGAATGTACAGCGCGGTGTTGTCGATCGGCGTGCCAAGGAATGGACGGCTGTTGTCCACGCTCAGCGCATGTTGCGCCGACCAGATCGTGGTTTCGGTCGGGCCATACAGGTTCCACACGCTCGGCGTCAGCGCCAGCATGCGCTGGGCCAGCTCCTGCGGCAGTGCTTCACCGCCGCAGAGGAATGTGCGGCCGCTCAGGATCGAGGCATGTTCATGGTCGAGCAGCATGCGCCAGGTCGATGGCGTGGCTTGCAGGACGCTGACGGCGTGGCGCTCGATCAGCTCGAGCACCGCTTGCGGATCCTGATGCACATCCTTGCCGGTCAGCACCACACAGGCGCCGGCGAGCAGCGGGCCATAGATTTCCAGGCCGAAAATATCGAAGGAGAACGTGGTCAGCGACAGCATGCGATCCGCAGCGGCAATCCCCGGCTGCTTGATCATGCTCGCGACAAAGTTGCTCAGCGCCGCGTGGCGCACCATCACGCCTTTCGGTTTGCCGGTGGAACCGGAGGTGTAGATCGTGTAGGCCAAGTGCTCGCCATTGACGGCGACGCTCGGCGCGGTCTGTGGATAAGCCGCCAGCCATTCACCTGGCTGATCGAGCAACAGGGTTTGCACACCTGCCGGGATCGGCAACTGCGCTTGCAAATGCGTTTGGGTCAGCAGCAATTGCAGGCCGCTGTCTTCGATCATGTAGGCCAGGCGATCTTCTGGATAGGCCGGGTCCAGCGGCACATACGCGCCGCCGGCCTTGAGGATCGCCAGCAGGCCGACGATCATTTCAACGCTGCGCTCCACCGCGATGCCGACCAACTGATCGGGGCCGACGCCGGCCTCGATCAGTTTGTGCGCCAGTTGGTTGGCTCGGGCATCCAGTTCGCCATACGTCAGTACGTCGTCGCCGATGATCAGCGCGGTCGCCTGCGGGTTTCGCTGCGCCTGCGAGGCAAAGTCCAGTTGCACGCACTCGGCCTGGGCGCTGTGATCCGCCACGCGCAACCAGTCCTGCAACAGAACGCCGTGCTCGGCACTTTCCAGCAAGGGCAACTCGCCAACCCGTTGAGTCGGTGCGGCCACAATACCTTGCAACAGGTTTTGCCAATGACGCGCCAGACGCTCGACCGTTTCCGGTTTGAACAGATCGGTGGCGTAGGTCAGCTCGGCGGCGAAACCGTGATTCGATTCATAGGTATTGAGGGTCAGGTCGAACTGCGCGGTGCGCCCTTCCCACTGCACATCTTCGACGCTCAGCTGCGGCAGTTGCACCGCGCCACGGCTCTGGTCACGGCTGGTCTGGTGGTTGAACATCACCTGGAACACCGGGCTGTGGCTCAGGCTGCGTTCCGGTTGCAGCGCTTCGATCAACTGCTCGAACGGCAGATCCTGATGCGCCTGCGCGGCCATCGCCGCTTGCTTGACCTGCGCCAACAGCTGGTTGAACGGCAACTGGCCGTTGACCTCGGCATTCAGCACCTGGGTGTTGACGAAGAAGCCGATCAGGCCTTCAGTTTCGACCCGGTTGCGGTTGGCGGTCGGCACGCCGACGCGAATCTGTGCCTGACCGCTGTAGCGATGCAGCAAGGCCTGGAACGACGCCAGCAACACCATGAACAGGCTGGCGCCTTCGCGCTGGGCCAATTGCTTGAGCGCATCGCCGAGGGCGACTGGCAGGTCCAGTTGCAGACGTGCACCGCGCAGGCTTTGCACCGCTGGACGCGGAAAATCGATCGGCAGTTCCAGCACCGGCTGCTCGCCGTCCAGCGTCTTGATCCAGTAAGCCAGTTGCCGCTCACGCTCGCCTGCTTCCAGCCAGTGGCGCTGCCAGATCGCGTAGTCGGCGTATTGCACCTCCAGTTCCGGCAATGCCAGTGGCTGCCCGGCGGTGTCGGCGGCGTAATGCTGGATCAGCTCGTTGACCAGCACTTTGATCGACCAGCCATCGGCGATGATGTGGTGCTGGACCAGCACCAGCACATGGTCGTCATCAGCGACTTTGAGCAATGCCACGCGCAACAACGGGCCCTGTTGCAAGTTGAACGGGCGCGCGGTTTCGCTTTCGACGAACGCCTTGATCGCCGCCTCTTCGCCAGCGGCGTCGAGGCCGGCCGGCAACGGTGTCAGGGAGATGCTCAGCGGCAACTGCGGGTGAATCACCTGGCAGAAGGTTTCGCCGTGTTCGGCAAACGTGGTGCGCAGACTTTCATGGCGCGCCGCCACCGCATTGAAGCTGCGCTCCAGCGCCGCCACGTCCAGCTCGCCCTTGAGGCGCAAGGCGCTGGGGATGTGATACGCGGTGCTGTGCGGGTCCATTTGCCAGAGGAACAGTTGGCGTTCCTGAGCGTACGACAGAGGAATGGCGGCGAACCCGGAGCGTGTTTCCGGGATCGGCAGGTTGGCCGGAGAGACGCCCTCTTCGAGCATCTTTTCCAGGTACAGCTTACGTTTGTCCAGCGGCAGAGTGATAAAGCGCTTGGCTACCCTCAAAGCAACACTCTTGTCCATCAGACTTCCTCCATATCGTCAAGCAGGGCTTCCAGCTTGCTCAGTTTCTGTTCGTTGATTGCCCCGCCTCCTGTATCGAGTCGAGCGACGAAGTCACTCAGGACGGGGTGCTGGAATAACAGTTGCGGGGTCAGCGTCAGACCCAGTTCAAGGGCGATGCGCGACACCACGTTGACCATCAGCAGCGAGTGCCCGCCCAGTTCGAAGAAGTGATCGTTCAGACCAATGCGTTCAACCTCGAGCACTTGCTGCCAGATCGCCGCGACCTGCTGCTCAAGCTCACTCTGCGGCGCGACGTACGCGGCCTGCATCTGGCTGGCATCCACCGCGGGCAGGGCCTTGCGGTCGAGTTTGCCGTTGGGCGTCAGTGGCAACTGCTCAAGGAACAGCAGGTGCGCGGGAATCATGTAGTCAGGTAACGAAGACTTGAGGCCAGTCTTTAGTCCGTCGCGCAGTTGCCGCTGCGCTTCGCCGTCGTACAGATCCAGTTGTGGGGCGACCACGTAGGCCACCAGTTGCGCACCGCCCTCTCCTTCAACGGCAAGCACAGCCGCTTCGGTAACGGCGGGTTGAGCGAGCAATCGCGCCTCGATCTCGCCCAATTCGATGCGGAATCCACGAATTTTCACCTGATGGTCGATCCGGCCCATGTACTCCAGCTCGCCCTCTTCGCGCTCGCGAATCAGGTCGCCGGTGCGGTACATGCGCTCGCCATTGCCGACGAACGGATTCGGCACGAAGCGCTCGGCAGTCATTGCCGCACGGCCCAGATAACCGCGGGTGATGCCGGCGCCGGACAAATACAGCTCGGCGGAAATCCCTTGCGGCACCGCTTGCAGATCGGCGTCGAGCAAATAGCTGGCGCTGTGATCGAGGGCACGACCGATGCGCGGCTGGCCACCGGCGATGCGGCGGGTCCAGGTCGAATAGGTGGTGTCTTCCGACGGGCCGTACAGGTCATAGACGTGCTCGACCGTCGACTGTTGATACAACGCGTCGACCAGCCCTTGCTTGAGTGGTTCGCCAGCCAGATTGATGATGCGCACGCTCGCGGGAATCTGTCCGGCGCGTTGCAGCGCAGCGATGGCCGACGGCACGGTGTTGATCAGGCGTACCTGATCGCGCGCCGGCAGGTTCGGCAACTCCAGCGCGTTGCGCGCGATGATCAGCGAACCGCCATTGGCCAGAGTGACAAATAGCTCCCACACGGACAGGTCGAAGCACACCGAAGTTGACGCCAGAACGCCTTGAATGTCGTCGCGGCTGTAGACCTTGGCCGACCAGTCGATCAGGGCCATGACGTTGCGATGGGCGATGGCCACGCCTTTCGGTTTGCCGGTGGAACCGGAGGTGTAGATGACATAGGCGAGGTTGTCCGGCTGCACCGTGGTTTGAGGTGCAACCGCTGAATATCCGCTCAATGAAACCTGATCCATCAGCAGCACTTGCGTGTCACCCGGCACACTCAGGGTTGCAGCGACCGCTTGCTCGGTCAGCAACACCCGCGCACGACTGTCTTCGAGCATGTAGTCAACGCGATCGGCCGGGTAATCCGGGTCCAGCGGCACATACGCGCCACCGGATTTGAGCACCGCCAACAAGGCAATCAGCAGCTGCTCGGAACGCGGCATCGCCACGCCCACGCGCACTTCCGGGCCGACACCCAACTCGATCAGCTTGTGCGCCAGACGATTGGCCTGCGCGTCCAGTTCGGCGTAGGTCAGCTGTGTATCGGCGAAGGTTACCGCCAGCGCATCCGGCGTTACTGCCACTTGGCGAGCGATGGCTTGGTGAATGCACTGCTCGGCGACGAAATTGGTCTCGACACTCGGGCCGCTATCGATCAGGTTCAACTCGCTGAGCAAGCGTTCGCCCGCCACGCTCATCTGACTGAGCAGACGCTGCAAATGAGCGCCCAACTGCGCCACGCTGGCCGCCGCAAAACTGTCGCGCTGGTAACTGAAATGCACCGACAGTTGCGCGCCCATGCTCACCAGCAAGGTCAACGGATAGTTGGTCTGCTCCTGATTGACCACCGCGCCGAAACGCAAACCCTGCGGCGCGCCGCGCTCCAGCGCTTCGCCAATCGGATAGTTCTCGAACACCATCAGGCTGTCGAACAACGCGTCACCGCCCTGCCCGGCCCAGCGCTGAATATCCGCCAGCGGCGTGTGTTCGAACTCACGGGACGCGAGGTTCTGCGCCTGCACGGCTTGCAGCCAACTGGCCAGACTCTGCTGCGCTTGCGGCGCGGCAACGACCGGCAAGGTGTTGATGAACAGTCCGATCTGTTCTTCGGCCCCCGGCAGATCCGCCGGACGCCCGGCCACGGTCGCGCCGAACGCCACGCAGTCCTTGCCGGTGTAACGCTGCAACAGCAACAGCCACGCAGCTTGCACCAGCGTGTTGACGGTGACTTTCGAGGCACGGGCAAATTCACCCAGACGCACGCTCAGGTCGGCGTCCAGCACTTGGTAATGGTCGCCGTAACCGACACTTGGCAAAGCGTCGATTGGCCGTGCGATGGCGTTGGCCAGACGCGTCGGCTCTTGCAGATTGCCCAGCGTTGCCAACCAGTAATTCTCGGCAGCCGCCGCATCCTGACGCTGCAACCAGCCGATGTAGTCGCGATAGCGACCCGCCGGACGAGGTACCGCTTCGCCGCGATAATGTTGCAACACTTCGCCGAGCAACTGCGCGCTGCTCCAGCCATCCATCAGGATGTGATGGTTGGTGTAGATCAGGTGATGACGGTCGGTCGCCGTGCGCACCAGCACCAGGCGCAATAACGGCGCACTGTTGAGATCCAGGCCCAGTGCGCGCTCCTCATCAGCCAGGGTTTGCAACGCCGAATCCAGATTAGCCTTGCCGTTCCAGTCGAGCACGCTGAACGGCACCTCGACCTGGCGCTGCACCACTTGCACCGGTTGCGGCAAGTCGCCCTGCCAGAAGAAACCACTGCGCAGAATATCGTGCGCATCCACTACCGCTTGCCACGCGGCGCGGAAACGCTGCGGGTCGACGCCATCGATGTCGAGGCGCATCTGGTTGATGTAGTCGCCATTGCCGTGTTCTAGCAGCGTATGGAACAACATGCCCTGCTGCATCGGCGACAGCGGATAGATGTCATCGATGCCTTGCGGCTCCAGCACCAGCGCATCCAGTTGCGCTTGCGATAGTTGCGCCAGCGGGAAGTCCGACGGCGTCACGCCACGGTTGCCGGTGTCGCAGCAATGGCCGATCAGCGCGGTCAGCTCTTGCACGTAGTCATCGGCCAGACGCTGAATGGTCGCCGCGTCGAACATGGCGCCGCTGTAGGTCCAGCTCAGGTCCAGTTCTCCGCCGAAGACTTTGCCGTTCAGCGCCAGCGGGTTGCCCAGCGGGCCTTGCATATTGACTTCTGCGCCGCCGGCTTCGCTGGTCGGTGCGAACAAGGCTTGGTCGGCCGCATCGAAACTGCCGTCGAACTGGCCCAGATAGTTGAACGTCAGGCGCGGTGCCGGCAAGGCCTGCAAGGTTTCGCGAGCCTGTTCATCACCCAGATGTGCCAGCGCACCGAAGCCGATGCCTTTGTGCGGAATCGCCCGCAGCTGCTCCTTGATCTGTTTCAGCGAAGCCCCCAGCTCAGCCACCGGCGACAGTCGCGCCGGGAACACACTGGTGAACCAGCCGACGGTGCGGGTCAGGTCAATGCTGTCAAAGAGGTCTTCGCGACCGTGGCCTTCGAGCAAGACCAACGCGTTATCAGCACCGGTCCAGCGCACCATCACTCGCGCCAGTGCGGTCAGGAGCAGATCGTTGACCTGCGTGCGATAAGCCTGTGGCGCATCCTGCAAGAGTTGACGGGTCAGGGCTTTGTCCAGTTTGCTGCGGATTGTCAGCGCCTGATCGTGTTGCTGCCCGCCGTGCGGGTGATCATAAGGCAAGGCAGCCGAAGCGCCCTGCAACTGCTGCTGCCAGAAGCTCAACTCAGTCTGCAACGCAGGGGTTGCCGCGTAGTCCTGCAAGGCTGCCCCCCAAGCTTTGACTGCACTGGTTTTCGCCGGCAATTGCACGGACGCGCCAGCGCTGAGCTGCCGATAAGCGTTTTGCAGGTCTTCGAACAGGATCCGCCACGACACGCCGTCGACCACCAGGTGATGCACGATCAGCAGCAGACGCTGACTGCCGTCAGCCAGATTCGCCAGCACCGCGCGAATCAGCGAGCCACCGCTCAGTTGCAGGCTGCGCTGGGCCTTTTCACCCAGGGCCTCCAGCGCCGCAAGGTCAGCCACCTCGACCTGCCAGAGGATGGTCTCGCCGGCTTGCGTGGCAACGTCGCGGTATTGCGCGCCCCAGCCGTCAGCCTGCTCGGCAAACTCCAGACGCAAGCTGTCGTGATGCAGCACCAGAGCATCCAGTGCTTGTTCCAGCAGCTGCGCGTCCAGCGCCTGCGTTGGCTTGAGCATCACTGACTGGTTCCAATGATGACGATCGGGAATCGCCTGCGCGAAGAACTCCTGATGGATCGGCAGCAGCGCCGTACTGCCGGTGACCGGTTGCTGATCGATCAGTTGCAGCGCTTCACCGGTCTGCGCCACTGCTGCCAACGCGGCAATAGTCTGGTGCTGGAACAGGTCTTTGGGTGTAAAGCGAATCCCGGCCTGCCGCGCGCGGCTGACCACTTGAATCGAGATGATCGAGTCACCGCCCAGCTCGAAGAAGTTGTCGCTGATACCGACCTGCTCAAGCTTGAGCACGTCTTGCCAGATCGTTGCCAGTTGCTGTTCCAGCGCCGTTTGCGGTGCAACGTAAGTTTGTTGCAGTTGGCTGACGTCCGGTTTCGGCAGGTTCTTGCGATCGAGTTTGCCGTTCGGTGTCAGCGGCATGCGCTCCAGGCGCAAGACGTACGCCGGCACCATGTGCCCCGGCAACGTGGCTTTCAGTTGCGCACGCAGATCGTCGGTGAAGTCGGCACGGCTGGAATCGCCCACCACATACGCCACCAGACGCTTGCCACTGCCGGCGCTGCCTTCCTGCGCCACGACCACCGCTTCGCGCACGCCGTCGAGGGCTTGCAGCGCCGCTTCGACTTCGCCCAGCTCGATGCGGAAGCCACGAATCTTCACCTGATTATCGATGCGATCTAGGTAGTCGAACGTGCCGTCGACACGCTGACGCACCAGGTCGCCAGTGCGATAGAGCAAGCCGCCGTTGGTGCTGAACGGATCAGCCACAAAGCGCTCGGCAGTCAGCCCCGGACGGTTCAGATAACCCCGCGCCAGCCCTGTACCACCAAGGTACAACTCGCCGGCCATGCCTTGCGGCAGCAGGTTCAGATCAGCGTCGAGCACATAAGCGCTACGGTCGCCAATGCGGCTGCCGATTGGCGCGTACGCGGCGCCGCATGGCACCTCGCGACCGGCCTTCCAGATCAGCGGCGTGACCACGGTTTCGGTCGGGCCGTAGCCGTTGATGATGTAGTCCGGATCGAGCGCGCGTTTAACCCGCTCGAAACTGGCGTTCGGCACCGCATCACCGCCGAAGCAATAGATGCGCACTTTCGGCGGATTGCCGACGCGTTCGGCGTGTTCGGCCAGTTGTTGCAAGTACACCGGCGGGAACGCGACCACGGTCACGCCGTGCTCGATCATGGCGTTGTAGGTCTGCTCCGGCGTCCACAAGCTGTCGTCGCGAATCAGCAGCGACGCACCGTGAGTCAGGCTGGTCAGCCAGCGTTCGTGGGCACCGTCAAAGGCGAACGACATGAAGTGGAATTCACAGTCACTGTCGCGCATTTCATAGCGTTGACCGATGGCCTGGCAATGCATGGCCAACGGACCGTGGGCGACGCTGACGCCTTTCGGATTGCCGGTGGAACCGGAGGTATAAATCACATAGGCGAGGTTGTGCGGATCGAGTTGCACGTGCGGCGCCTTGATCGGCAACTCGCGCAAATCGAGACGATCCAGTTCCAGCAGCGGCACCGATTCATCGACCGGCAATTGCGCCGACACCGACGAATCGCTGATCAACAACGCCAGCCCGGAATCTTCGATCAGATAGGCCAGGCGTTCGCGCGGATAACTGGTGTCCAGCGGCACATAGGCGCCGCCGGCCTTGAGCACCGCCAGCAGCGCTACGATCACCGACTCACTGCGCGGCAGAGCTACACCGACGCGGGTTTCCGCGCCGACGCCACGGGCGATCAGCGCGTGTGCCAGTTGGTTGGCGCGCTGATCGATCTCGCCGTAGCTGAAACGCTGACCGTTGAAGATCACCGCCGTGCGTTGCGGATTTTCTGCGGCCAGCGCGGCAATGCGCTGATGCACGCCGATGTCCACCGGGTACGGCTGCGGCTGGTTTTCGCCTTGCTGGCGCGCCTCCTCTTGAGCATCTGCCAAAGCGATTTCACCGAGATTGCGCTCGGCCGACACGGCGAACTGCTCAAGCAATTGCAGCAGGTGCGCACTGATCCCGGCGATGACATCGCTGGCGAACTGGCCGCGATCAAAGCTGTAGTGCAACGCCAGTTGTTGGCCGAGCGTAACGGCCACGCTCAGCGCATAGTGCGTCTGCTCGAGGTTGCCGACCTCACCGAATGTCAGCCCTTGCCCGGCCTGACTCAGCGCTTGGGCAATCGGGTAGTTTTCGAATACCAGAATATTGTCGAACAGTGCTTCACCACCCTGCCCGGCCCAACGCTGGATGTCTGCCAGCGGTGTGTGTTCGAAGTCGCGCAGGCTGAGGTTTTGCGCCTGTACCGCTTGCAGCCAACTGCCAACGCTTTGATCCGGACGCGGCGCGCCGATCACCGGCAAGGTGTTGATGAACAGACCGACCTGTTGCTCGATGCCCGGCAGATCCGCTGGACGCCCGGCCACGGTCGCACCGAACGCCACAGCTTCGTGACCGGTGTAGCGTTGCAGCAACAGCAGCCACGCCGCTTGCACCAAGGTATTGACGGTGACTTTTTGCTGGCGGGCAAAGGTTTCCAGCGCCTGGGTGCGCTGCACGTCCAGTGTCAGGTAATGATCGCCGTGGCCGCTCTGGTTCTCGCCAGCGGTGGCCGCGCGCGCCAGTCGGGTCGGCTCTTGCAGGGCGGCCAATTGGCCGTTCCAGAAATCCTCACTCAGTTGGCCGTCCTGGCGTTGCAGCCAGGCAATGTAATCACGATAGCGCCCGCCGCCATTCGCCGGCGTGCGCCCGCTGTAGCGCAGCAAGACTTCGCCGAGCAACTGCGAGTTGCTCCAACCGTCCATGAGGATGTGGTGATGGGTGTAAATCAAATGCCATTGCTCGGCACCGGTCTGCACCAGAACCAGTCGCAGCAGTGGCGCACAGCTCAGATCAAAGCCTTGTTGACGTTCGGCATCGGCCAAGGCCGCGAGCGCTGCCGGTTGATCGTCGCGGTCGCGCCAGTCCAGCGTGCTGAAGGGCAGTTGCACGTGCTTGTGGACGATCTGCAGCGGCTGCGCCAGCTCGCCCTGCCAGACGAACCCGCTGCGCAGAATGTCCTGCGCATCGACGGTGGCCTGCCACGCAGCGCGGAAACGCTCGGGGTCGAGACCTTGCACGTCGACGCGCAACTGGTTGATGTACTCACCCGCCGCTTGCTCGTAAAGGGTGTGGAACAGCAAGCCCTGCTGCATCGGCGACAGAGGATAGACATCGTCGAGTTGACCCGCCGGCACCGGCAGCGCATCCAGCTGCGCTTGCGTCACGCGCGCCAGCGGGAAGTCCGACGGCGTCGCTTGCGCGGCTTGCAACGTGCAGCAATGCTCGATCAGCGCGTGCAATTCGATGGCGTACTGATCCACCAGTTTCTGCACGGTCGCGCTGTCGAACATCTCACGACTGAAACCCCAGCTCATCGACAGTTCACCGCCATACACCTGACCTTCCACGGTCAGCCAGTTAGCCAGTGGCGCGGCCAGATCCTGCGCGACACCGCTGGTTTCGGCGGACGGTACGAACAGCGCCGCATCGTCGAACTGACGACCGAACTGACCGAGGTAGTTGAAGGTAATCCGTGGCGGCGCCAACGTTGCCAGTTCGGCGCGCACCGCCGGTGCCGCCAGATAACGCAGCACGCCGTAGCCCAGACCTTTGTCCGGCACGGCGCGCAGTTGCTCCTTGATCGACTTGATCGACCCGTCGAGATCGTCGGCGGCCGTCAGATTGACCGCGAACAGACTGGTGAACCAGCCCACAGTGCGGGTCAGGTCAATGTCGTCGAACAGGTCTTCGCGGCCATGCCCTTCCAGTTCGATCAACGTGCCCGGCTGCTGGCTCCAGCGACTGATGGTGCGCGCCAGTGCGGTCAACAGCAGGTCATTGACTTGCGTGCGATACGCCGCCGGCGCCTGTTGCAGCAACTGGCGAGTGCGCTCGGCGTCGAGGCGCCATTCGATTTTCTCGCCGTGCAGGTTTTGCAGGCTGCCATCGGGACGTTCGCACGGCAGGTCCGTCGCGCCCTGATGCTGGGCTTTCCAATAACCCAGTTGTTCATCGAAGCGTGAAGCGGCGCTTTCGAGGCGCGCGGTCCAGTTCTGGAAGGCATTGGTTTTGGCCGGCAACTGAATGCCGCCGCCCGCCGCCAGCTGCTCGTAAGCCTGCTGCAGATCTTCCAGCAACACCCGCCAGGAAACGCCGTCCACTACCAAGTGGTGAATAATCAGGGCCAGACGCTGAGAGCCATCGGCCAGCGTCACCAGCAATGCACGCAGCAGCGGACCGTTTTGCAGATCGAGGCTGCGCTGGGCATCGTTGCACAGCGCCTGCAATTGTTCAGCGGACTCGGCGTCACGCAGCCACAGCTCAGCACTGTCGACCAGCGGGCCGTGGTTTTGCTGCCAGCCGTCGACGCTTTCGACAAAGCGCAGGCGCAAGGCGTCGTGATGATTGATCACCTGCGCCAGCGCGGCATCAAGCCACTGCGCATTCAAGCTGTCGCGCGGGGTCAGCAGCAGCGACTGGTTCCAGTGCTCACGCAGCGGCATCGCGCGGCTAAAGAAATGCTGTTGAATCGGCCCGAGCACGGCGTCGCCGGTCACCGGACCTTGATCTACCGAGGTCTGATTATCCAGCGTGGCAACCAGCGCGAGGCTGCGCACGGTCTGGTACTGGAACAGGTCGCGCGGGCTGATACGAATCCCGGCCTGCCGCGCACGGCTGACCACTTGAATCGAGATGATCGAGTCGCCGCCCAGTTCGAAGAAGTTGTCTTCGAGACCAACGCGCTCAAGCCCGAGCACATCTTCCCAGATCGCCGCCAAGGCTTTTTGCAGCGCATCCTGCGGCGCGACGAACGCTTGCTGTGGCGCGGCATCCGGTTGCGGCAAGGCTTTGCGATCGAGTTTGCCGTTGGCGGTGACCGGCAGTTTGCTCAGCGTCATCAGGTAAGTCGGCACCATGAATTCCGGCAGGCTGCCGAGCAGCCACGCCTTGACGTCCTGCTGCCACTGTTCGTCCGGCTGAACCTGTTCCAGCACAAGGTAGGCCACCAGGTGCTTGCCGCCCTGCACCAGTACCACCGCTTCGCGCACCAACGGATGCTGCATCAGGCGGGTTTCGATTTCGCCCAATTCGATGCGCAGACCGCGCAGTTTCACTTGATGATCGAGACGACCGAGGTATTCGATCACGCCGTCGGCGCGCTGGCGCACCCGGTCACCGGTGCGGTACAGCCGCGCGCCGTCGTGGAACGGGCACGGCACAAAACGCTCGGCAGTCAGCGCCGGACGCTGGTGATAACTGCGCGCCAGCCCGGCGCCGCCCAGGTACAGTTCGCCGGCCACGCCACTCGGTACCGGCAGCAGCTCGGCATCAAGCACATGGGTGCGCAGGTTGGCGATCGGCCGGCCGATCGACACGCTGTCGGCGCCTTCGTCGACGCAGGTCCAGTGGGTCACGTCGATCGCCGCTTCGGTCGGGCCGTAGAGGTTGTAGAGGCCGGCGTTCGGCAGTTTGGCGAAGACTTGCAATTGCGCATCCAGCGGCAGTGCCTCACCGCTGCAGACGATGCGCTTGAGGCCCACGCAGCTTTCCACGCCCGCCTCATGAATGAACGCCTGCAACATCGACGGCACAAAGTGCAGCGTGCTGATGCCGTGGCGATTGATGATGTCGATCAGTTGCAGCGGATCGCGGTGCGCACCTGGCGCAGCAACCACCAGACGCGCGCCGGTCAGCAGCGGCCAGAAGAACTCCCAGACCGACACGTCGAAACTGAACGGGGTTTTCTGCAACACCGAATCGCTGGCGTCGAGCTCGTACGCTTCCTGCATCCAGCACAAGCGGTTGACCAGCGCCGCGTGGCTGTTGCCGGCGCCTTTCGGTTTACCGGTAGAGCCCGAGGTGTAAATCACATAGGCCAGGTTCAGCGGATCGACGCTGACGTCCGGGCGGCTGTCGCTGTAGCCGTCGAGCAGGCCCGGTTGATCCAGTGTGATGACCTGCACGCCGTCAGTCGGCAGCGATGCCAGCAAAGCATCCTGGGTCAGCAACAAGGTGATGCCGCTGTCCTCGATCATGTACGCCAGACGTTCCTGCGGGTACTCCGGATCCAGTGGCACATAAGCGCCGCCAGCCTTGAGAATCGCCAGCAGCGCGACAACCATTTCCACCGAACGCAGGGCGCATACACCGACCAGACTGTCGGCCCGCACGCCTTGCTCACGCAGCAGATGCGCGAGGCGGTTGGCGCGGGCATCCAGTTCGGCGTAGCTCAGGGTCTGCTCACCGAACAGCAGCGCCGGCGCATTCGGCGTGCGCGCGACCTGCGCTTCGATCAGTTGATGGATTGGTGTTTCGGTCGGGTAAACCGCGTGGACGTTGTTCCAGTCGTGCACCAGCGTGTGCTGTTCCTCGGCTTCCAGCAGCGGCAATTCGCCGACACGTTGCGCCGTATCGGCGACCATGGCGGTGAGTAGACGCAGCCAGTGTCGCGCCATGCGTTCGATGGTTGAAGCCTCGAACAAGTCGCTGGCGTACGTCAGCGCCGCGTGCAACTTGCCGCCCTTCTCATAGGTATCGAGGGTCAGGTCGAACTGGGTGGTGCGGCTCTGCCAGTCGAGGCTGTCGAGCACCAGGCCGGACGCCGTGCTGAGGCTGGCAATATCGGCCACTTGCGGCTGATGGTTGTACATGACCTGGAACAGTGGCGTGTGACTGAGGCTGCGTTCCAGTTTCAGCGCTTCGACCAGTTGCTCGAACGGCAGATCCTGATGCGCTTGAGCGCCGAGCGCGGTTTCCTTGATCGCGCGCAGCAGGTCATCGACCCGCGTCTGCCCGTCCAGTCGGGTACGCAGCACTTGAGTGTTGACGAAGAAGCCGATCAGCCCTTCGATTTCGCCACGGTTACGGTTGGCAATCGGCACGCCGACGCGGATGTCGGTCTGACCGGTGTAGCGATGCAGCAGCGCGTTGAAGGCACCGAGCAAGAGCATGAACAACGTGACTTGATGCTGCTGCGCGGTGTTGCGCAGTTGCCCGGCCAGTTGTTCATCGACAGCGAACTCATAGCGAGTGCCGCGATAGCTCGGCATCGCCGGACGTGAATGATCCAGCGGCAGCTCCAGCACCGGATGTTCGTCGCCCAGTTGTGCTTGCCAGTAATCGAGTTGCCGCGCCTGCTCGCCCGCCTCCAGCCAGCGGCGCTGCCACAAGGCATAGTCGCTGTACTGGATCGGTAGTGCTGCCAGTTGCGGCTGCTGGCCGGCATCGAACGCGTCGTAGCAACGAATGAATTCGTCGATCAGCACGTTCATCGACCAGCCATCGGAGACGATGTGGTGCAGGGTCAGCAGCAGAACATGTTCCTGCTCGGCGAGCTTGAGCAAGGTCACCCGCAGCAGCGGGCCGACGGCCAGATCGAACGGCAATACCGATTGCTGTTCGGCGGCCTGCACCACGGCCTGTTCACGTTCGCTGGCCGGCAATGCACTGAAATTTTCATGGCTGATCATCAGCGGCGCCGTGGCCGGCACCTGCAACAGGCTGTCGTCAGCCTGGCGCTGGAACACCGTGCGCAGGGTTTCGTGACGCTCGACCAGGCTGGCGAAGGCTTGCTCCAGCGCGCCGAGGTTGAGGCGACCGCTCAGGCGCACCGCGCCCGGCAGGTTATAGGCGCCGCTGCGCGGATCGAGTTGCCAGAGAAACCACATGCGTCGCTGCGCGTAGGACAGCGCTTGGCGATCCTCCGCCTCGATCCCGGCCGGAATCGGAAACCGGGCGAAATCCACGCCCTCCTTTTGCAGCGCCGCGAGGAACATCTGGCGCTTTTCCAGGGGCAACCCGATAAACCGGCGAGCAAGTTTCAAGGAGTCTTCAGCATTCATTTCTCAGCATCCGGATCAGTAGGCAGGAAGCACAAAGGCACGTCATCCCTATAAAACGAATGCAGACCGGAAAAATTAGCGAATGAGAATAACTGTCAGGCGGGAGGTAGAGCGGGGAATTTCAGATCTGCAAAACACCCTGTGGGAGCGAGCTTGCTCGCGAATGCGGTATGTCTGCCAATACAGATGTTGACTGACATTGCGTCTTCGCGAGCAAGCTCGCTCCCACAGGTTTTCGCGGTGTTCAGGCGGTTGCGGCCATGGCGTGGCGGCGATGATGTCCGTCGAGCTGATCCTTGATCACTTTGAGCACCTTCGCTTCATGCTCATGAATAAAGAAGTGCCCGCCCGCAAGCATGTCCACCGAGAAACTGCCGCGGGTTTCCTTGCTCCAGCCGATCAATTGCTCGGTGGTGGCACGATCAGCCTTGCCGCCGAGCACATGCACCGGGCAGTTGAGCAGCGGTCGCGCCAGCGGTTCGAACTTGCCACACAGCTGAAAATCCGCGCGCAGGATCGGCAGGGTCAGGCTCATCAGCTCTTCGTTGGCCAGCACTTCTTCGCTGGTGCCATTGAGTGTACGTAACTGCTCGATCAACTCGGCGTCAGTCTTGGGGTCGGCGAAGCCGCGATCGTAATCGGCCCGCATCGTCGGCGCCGCAGTGCCGGAAGCGAACATCGCTACTGGCTCAGGACAGCCCAGCGCACGCAGGGCATGCGCCATTTCGCAGGCCAGCAACGCGCCCAGACTATGGCCGAACAGCGCATAAGGAGTCTTGAGTGTCGGGCGCAATTCCTTGGCCAGTTGCATCGCCAGTCCACGCATGTCGGTGTGCAGCGGCTCACCAAAACGTGCGCCACGCCCCGGCAGCTCAACCGGTTGCAAGTGCAGCCACTGCGGCAGTTTCGGCCGCCAGCGGCTGTAGACCATGGCACTGGCGCCGGAATACGGCAGGCACAGCAGGGTCAGCTTGGTCACCACGCTTTCCTCGAAAAATTCATCTGTAGAGAGAGACGTATCCCGCGCCGGGTAAATTAGTCATCGACCAGTAAATTCCCCCAACAGGCGCTCGTTAACTGTTCAGGCCAAAACCAATAATGAGGGATCACCGTGGACCTGCAGAGCATCCTGGGCAAACTGTTCGCCAATGCCGGCGCCGTCGGCATCGAAGGCGTTTTTCAATTCGTGTTTGGTCCGCAGCAGGCCTACTGGTCCGAGGTCAAGGCCAGCAGCCGCACCGTGCCTGGACGCCACGCCAGCCCGGACGTGACCATTGAAGTCGCCGAGCGCGATTTCCTCGGGATCATGAGCGGCATGGCCAACGTCGAAGAGCTGTTCGCCAGCGGGCGCCTGAAAATCGGCGGCAACATGGGCCTGGCAACGATGCTGCCGCAGATCATCGAACATGCGATGCACGGTGGCGCCGTGGCGGAAAAAGTCGACATGAACAAGCGCTACCCGACCCCGCCGCGCTTCAGTGAAAAACTCACCGCCAGCCTGCCGACCCAAAGCAGCATCGAACGCCTTTCGCGCAGTGATCTGTCGGTCGCTGAATTCAAAAGCCGCTATCTGCCCAATGGCATTCCGGTGGTGGTCAGCAATGCGCTGCACGACTGGCCACTGTTCAAGCTCAGCCGTGAAGAATCGCTGGTGCATTTCGCCGAGCTGCAAGGCATCACCCGCCATGGCGACTACGTGAAGAAAACCTTCTCCACCGAACGTGATTTTCGCTCCACGTCGATGGCCGACTTCATCGCCTCGCTGGACCAACCGGCGGTCAAGGGCGCCAATGGCGAGCCGCCGGCGTATATGGGCAACAACATCCTGCCGGCGCAGTTGATGCAACAGATCAAATACCCGGCCTACTTCGACACCTCGTTATTCATCCCGCCGCGTATCTGGATCGGACCGAAAGGCACGTTGACGCCGTTGCATCGTGACGACACCGACAACCTCTTCGCGCAGGTCTGGGGGCAGAAGAAATTCACCCTCGCCGCGCCGCATCATCGTGAAGCGTTGGGCACTTGGTCGACGGCGCCGAAGGGTGGTCTGGATGGTTGTGATTTCAACCCGGATGCGCCGGATTACGAGCGCTTCCCCGCCGCTCGGGACGTGACCTTCTTGCGCGTAACGCTGGAGGCTGGGGATCTGCTGTTTTTGCCGGAGGGCTGGTTCCATCAGGTGGAGTCGGTGTCGACGTCGTTGTCGGTGAATTTCTGGGTGAATTCGGGACGGGGCTGGTAACACTTCAACTCCTGTGGGAGCGAGCTTGCTCGCGAAAGCGGTCTTTCATTCAACATTGATGTCGACTGATCTGACGCATTCGCGAGCAAGCTCGCTCCCACAATGGAAATTTCATTTCAGATGGCGGTAACTCTGTACCGCCGAACCCAGCACCACCGCCCCCGCCGCAATCGCCAGCCAGAAACCGCTGCGCGCACCGAAAGCGTCCACCAGCCAACCGGAGCCGGCAGCCCCGACGGCCACGCCGATACTCAAACCGGTGACCAGCCAGGTCAGGCCTTCAGTCAGTTTGGCGGGCGGCACGATGCGTTCGATCAGCGCCATCGCCACAATCAGCGTCGGCGCAAAAAACAGCCCGGCGATGAATACCGCCACCGACAAGCCGAAAATATTGCTCGCCAATAACAGCGGCAACGTCGTCACCGCTGTCGCCACGCCGCCGTACAAAAACAACCGGGGCAACGGCAGTTTCGAACGCATCGCACCGAAGGCGATGCCGGCCAGGCACGAACCGATGGCGTACACGGACAACACAATGCTCGCTGCCGCCGGTTGCCCCTGTTGTTGGGCAAACGCGACGCTGACCACATCGATGACGCCGACGATAACGCCCATGGCGATCATCAGCGCCAACAGTAACTGAACGTCAGTCGAACCAATGATCGAGGCGTGATGTTCGCACGCATGCGGGTGCACCGGCGGCTCAGTGCTGCGCTGGGCGACGAACGCCGTCACGCCGATCGCCAGCGCCAGCAAAGCCGCCAGCGGCCCGGCCTCAGGAAACACCGCCACACACAACCCCACCGACAGCGGCGGACCGACAATAAAACAGACCTCATCAAGCACCGATTCCAGCGCATACGCGGTCTGTAATTGCGGCTGGCCACGATAGATCTCGGTCCAGCGTGCGCGCACCATCGCCGACATGCTCGGCATGCAACCGGCCAGTGCGGCGAAGATGAACAGCGTCCAGTTCGGCGCCTGTAACCGCGTGCACAGCAGCAACATCAGCAGTGCGCCGCCGCCGATCAACGCCGATACCGGCAGAATCCGCCCCTGACCGAAGCGGTCCACCAGCCTTGAAACCTGCGGCGCACAAAACGCCGTGGCGAGCGCAAACGTCGCCGCCACGCCACCAGCCAACGCATAGCCACCCTTCAACTGCGAAAGCATGGTGATCACACCGATACCGGTCATGGAGATCGGCATGCGCGCGATCATCCCGGCCAGCACAAAATTTCGTGCGCCGGGGGCGTTGAATAATTCGCGGTAGGGGTTTGCCATGGACTGCAGCCTCATCAAGGGCCGCCAAGTTGCCATAGGGTCGGGTGGCGTGGAAGCGCGCAATTGTTGGTGGAATGTGAAGGCCTGAAATGCAAATGAAGCCAGTACCGTTTTTTCACACTTGAAGCTTCAGCCGCCTGCTGTTGGCAACGCAACCATTCGTCGCAAATCATGCGTACCTGTCAGACCTGACAGGTGCTTCGTCTTCCAACAAAGCGCATTCATATACCCAACGTTACCCATGCAGGAACTCGCAGGTTGAGAACATTGCTCAGACCCGACGACTGCATCCAGTGTCCCGAGGCAAGCGGTGTAAAAGGAGCAGACCATGAATCGACCCACCTCCACGGCACAACCACGCAGCGCCGTTTCGCCCTTTGTCGTGCGCAGCCTTTTCTGTCCTTGCCCGACACGCATTGATGAGGCGCTGGGCCAGGAAGTCAACGAGCGTCTTATGACGTGGATACCGAGCGTGGGTATCTTTGCCGGTAAACACGAAAAACTGCGCGCCAGTGACTTCGGTCGCTACGCGATGTTGTGCCATGCCGACACGGACGATCCGGACAGGTTACTGCTCGCTGCGCAATGTTTCGCGGCACTGTTCGCCGTGGATGACCATTATTGTGACGACCTATCGCTCGGTGGCCGCCCCGAGAAAGTGGCCGAAATGCTGTCGTTCGCCATTACGGCAATCGATCCGGTGTATTTGCCTGCGCCTTTCGATGAAGAACTTTCGCAACAACAAACGTGCGACCCGGTAATCAGGGGCTTGCTGTCTTACATGAAACGCGTGGGGCAATTCTCCACCCCCTCACAAGTGGCTCGAGTACGGCAAATCACCATTGCCATGTTTGTCACCATGGCTGCCGAAGCCCCGTGGCGTATCTACGGTACCCAACCCACCATCGCCGAATATCTGGCCAGCCGACAGGTCAACAGTTTCTGGCCTTGTCAGGTTCTGATTGATGTTATTGGTGACTACGAAGTACCCGCCAACCTGTATTCCCACCCACAGATTCATCGCATCAGCGCCTTGGCGGCACTGGCCACGACTTTGGTCAATGACTTGTATTCCGCGTACAAGGAGCACCTCAAGGAAACGGGAGACTTCAAGCTTCCCTACCTTCTGGCGGCCAGACATCACTGCTCGCTGCAAGAGGCCATCGATAAAGCGGCGGATATTCATGATGCCGTCATGCAGGAATACTCAACGCTCGAAAAGCAACTACTGAACAATGCCGCACCTTTGACCAAACGCTATTTGAAGGGCTTGACCACTTGGGTGGCGGGTAACCTGGAATGGCATAAACACAGTGCGCGCTACCACATCTGAATGGTCGCTATAAAACGCTCAACTGCCTCACAGCGCATTTGGGCCAGAAGGGTGTAGAGACTTTTCACTGAACTCTCGCCTGCGCTGGCCAGTCAGCTATTGAAGACAAAGCTTCAGGCCCAGACACTCATGCAGATCTCCCTTACCCGCCAGGTAGCCCTGATCACCGGCGCCAGTTCTGGCATCGGTCACGCCGCCGCCAAGGCCCTCGCGGCTGCCGGCGCTGCAGTGGTCATCAACTACAACCGACAGGCCGAACCTGCCGAAGCACTTGCCCGGCAGATCGTCGCCGACGGTGGCCAGGCCATCGCCATCCGCGCCGACGTATCAAAGGAAGACGAGGTTGAACGGCTGTTCGCCGAAACCCTCGATGCCTTCGGCTCACTGGATATTCTGGTGGCCAACTCGGGTATGCAAAAAGACGCGCCCGCTGTGGATATGTCGCTGGACGACTGGAACGCGGTGATCGGCGTCAACCTCACCGGCCAATTCCTCTGCGCCCGCGCTGCCCTGCGGATTTTCAATCGCCAGGGCGTTCGCAAAGGCGTGTCCCGCGCCGCCGGCAAAATCATCCACATGAGCTCGGTGCACCAACGCATTCCCTGGGCCGGGCACGTCAATTACGCCGCGTCCAAGGGCGGCGTCGATCAGTTGATGCAGACCCTCGCGCAGGAAGTCAGCCATCAACGCATCCGCATCAATGGCATCGCGCCGGGGGCGATTCGCACGGCGATCAATCAAGACGCCACCGAAGGCGCGGCCGCTGAAAAGCTGCTCGAACTGATTCCCTACGGACGCATCGGCGATGCCGAGGACGTCGCCAACGCGGTGGTCTTTCTCGCCTCGGACGCCTCCGATTACATCGTTGGCACCACCCTGTTCATCGACGGCGGCATGAGCCTCTATCCGGAGTTTCGCGGCAATGGCTGAGCATCACCTGGAACGACAAAGCCCGATCGACGCCCACGGCATCATCGGCGACATGCGCAGTGCAGCGCTGGTCAATGATCGCGGCAGTGTCGATTTTTTCTGCTGGCCGGAGTTCGACAGCCCGTCGATTTTCTGTTCGCTGCTGGATACTCCCGACGCGGGGATTTTCCAGTTGGCGCCGGACTTGCCCGACGCGCGCCGCGAGCAGATTTATCTGCCCGACACCAATGTTCTGCAAACCCGCTGGCTCAGTGAACGCGCGGTGGTGGAAGTCACCGATCTGCTGCCTATCGGTGACAGTGACGATGCCCTGCCGCTGCTGATGCGGCGGGTTCGTGTAGTGAGCGGCTCAGCAACTTTCACGATGCGCTGCGCCGTGCGCCACGATTACGCACGAGCCGACACCCGAGCACAGATGGATCAACAAGACGTGACGTTCAGCGCTGCCGGCCAACCGTCACTGCGCCTGGCTTCAGACCAGCCGATGCAGATCGACGCCCAAGCGGCGGTGGCGCAATTCACCCTCAAACAAAATGAAACGGCGGCGTTCATGCTCGGTGCCACCGATGATCCACGATTTGCCGAAGGCGCAGGACACTTGTGCATGGAACGCACGCTGAAGTTCTGGCGCGACTGGATCGGTCAATCGATTTACCGCGGACGCTGGCGCGAAATGGTCAACCGCTCGGCCCTCGCGTTGAAACTGCTGACGTCGCGCAAACACGGCGCGATTCTCGCCGCCGCCACTTTCGGTCTACCGGAAACGCCGGGCGGCGAACGCAACTGGGACTACCGCTACACATGGATCCGCGATGCCTCGTTCACGGTGTACGCGTTCATGCGCCTGGGCTTTGTCGGCGAAGCCAACGCCTACATGGGCTGGTTGCGCGGGCGGGTCAGCGACTGCTGTGGCCAGCCGATGAAACTGAATATTCTCTACGCCATCGACGGACAACAGGAATTGCCGGAAACCGAACTGGATCATCTGTCCGGTCACGGCGGCGCAAAACCGGTACGCATCGGCAACGGCGCGTACGAGCAGATCCAGCTCGACATCTTTGGCGAGCTGATGGACGCGGTGTATCTGGTCAACAAATATGGCGACGCGATTTCCCACGAAGGCTGGAAACACGTGCGCGAAGTGGTCGATCAAGTCTGTGAGACCTGGCAGACCAAGGATGTCGGCATTTGGGAAATGCGCGGTGAACAGCACCACTTTCTGCATTCTCGACTGATGTGCTGGGTGGCGCTGGACCGGGCGATTCGTTTGGCGTCGAAGCGCTCGCTGCCGGCACCGTTCGCCCAGTGGGACCAGACCCGACAGGCGATTTACGCCGACATCTGGGACAATTTCTGGGATGAAGAGCGCGGGCATTTCGTCCAGTACAAGGGCGGCACCGCGCTCGACGGTTCGATGCTGTTGATGCCACTGGTGCGCTTCGTCAGCGCCAAGGATCCACGCTGGCTGTCGACCCTCGAAGCCATCGAAAAGACGTTGGTGCGCGACGGCATGGTGTATCGCTATCGCAATGACGCCAGCAATATCGATGGCCTGGCCGGCACCGAAGGCGCGTTCGCTGCGTGTTCGTTCTGGTATGTCGAATGCCTGGCTCGCGCGGGGCAGGTGGAAAAAGCCCATCTGGAGTTTGAGCAATTGCTGCGTTATGCCAATCCGCTGGGCCTCTATGCAGAGGAATTCGACAGCCATGGTCGACACTTGGGCAATACGCCGCAAGCGCTGACACATCTGGCGTTGATCAGTGCGGCGAGTTTTCTGGATCGGCGCTTGAGCGGGGAAAAGAGTGAGTGGCAGCCGTAATGTTCGCTAGAGGTTGTAGGAAATAGCCCACAAAACGATGACTTTGTAGGATCCCTGTGGCGAGGGGATTTATCCCCGCTGGACTGCGAAGCAGCCCAAAAACCCTGCAGCTCACTCATCCAGAAGTACCGGGGCTTCTGACTTTGGGGCCGCTGCGCAGGCCAACGGGGATAAAACCCCTCACCACAGTTGGACACACCTGCGGACTACAGCGGCTCAACATCCCCCCTGTCATCCCTACCCCGCAACTCGCAGTCACACCCGGAAATACCCTGTTGCCAGCTGTTACATCCGCCCCTACCATCCACCGCAACGGGCACAGCGGAGCTGTCCAATAAAACCCGAATTCAAGGAACCAGAATGAGCCAGCACGTCCAGCGCACCATCGACACGCCCCTTCGCAGCGGCCTGACCCGCACCCAACTCTGGGAAGCCGCGGACAAAGGCCTGATCAAATGCTGGGAAATCGGCCGCCAGCGCGCCACCCGCTTCCCCGACCTCGCGCAAAAATGTCTGGCCGGCGAACTGCCCGTGCTCGGCTGGAAAGGTGGTGTGAGCCGCAGCCTGAAAAAAAACGAAAAATATGGCTCGCTGAAATACCTTGCGCAATGGCAGGGGTTACGTGGGGAGGATCTGGATATCGACTTGAGCAGCGAACGTTCGCTGACCTGTTCGCGGACGAAGATGCTGGTGACGTTTACCCCGGATCGGACGAAGTATTTCAATCAGGTGGCGGAAGCCGAGGCTTAGCCGTGCGGAAGTCCGGTCGGTAGCAACCCGGGTACAGCGCACACACGCCGTACTGGGCATCCAGATCGGCCATGTGCTGGTAAAACTGCTCAATCTCCCAGAACGTCTCTTCCGCGACGGTCATCAGGTAGAAGTAACTGAGTTGATGATCGTTCGGCAGCACTAATGGAAACTCTGGCAGCGCGTCCATCCGCGGTGCATTGGCCAGAGCCGCTAGCATGGGCGTCGGAGCCTGGGACAACTGCTCGAAGTACTTCTCTTTGTACGCCGCCAGACCGACGGCTTCGCCCTTGGCCCTGGCATCGATCAGTTGCGCGAGGTTTGCGCGGCGCTGCTGCCAGTACGCGGCTGGCAGGTCGACATTCATTTGTTGCTTATGTTTGGCCAAAGCTTCGTCTGCGCTGACTTGGCGCTTTGGTTCGCCCGGCTCGGCGGCAGCTCGTGCTTCGAGTTCCTTGAACGACAGCATGATCGTCGACTTGGCAAACATGCGCTCCATCAGTTCACGGCGTTGCGGGGTATCCGGCAGTGACGGGGGCGGCGAGGCGCAACCGGCCAGCATCCCGACGAGTACCAGCAGAGCAAGCAGCGGTTTGAGTGACATGCATCGTCCTTGAAGTCGGTCGGCAGAATTAGCTGCGCAGTTTATCTGAACCCGAAGAAGCCCCGCTGGAAACCCTCAAGGCATCACCGGATCGGGTGCAACGCTGACCGAAAACCGCTCGCGATAGGCTTGCGGCGTCACGCCAATCGCCCGCAGGAAACTGCGGCGCAGCGTTTCTTCGCTACCAAAACCGCAATTGGCCGCGATGCGTTTCACCGGCAAACCGGTATCACTGAGCAAGCGCCGGGCGGTTTCGACGCGGATCAATTCGATCGCCCGCGCCGGGGTCTGACCGGTGTCGGCGCGGTAATGGCGGACGAAGCTGCGTTCGCTCATGCCCGCCTGCTCGGCCAGGGTCGGGACGCCGAGGTCGCAGGTGAGGTTCTCGGCGATCCACGCATGTAACTCATCAAAACGATTGCCCTGATTCTGCAACGACAAGGTCACGCTGAATTGCGATTGCCCGCCCGGACGTTTGAGGAACACCACCAGATGGCGGGCGACGTCCAGGGCGATGTCGCTGCCCAGATCCTCTTCAACCATCGCCAGTGCCAGATCGATGCCAGCGGTGACACCCGCCGAGGTCCATACCGGGCCGTCGGTGATGAAAATCGGATTGGCCTCGACTTGCAGTTTCGGATGTTGCTGCGCCAATTGTTCGCAACGGGTCCAGTGGGTGACGACGCGACGACCGTCGAGCCAGCCACTGGCCGCGAGCAAAAATGCCCCGGTGCACACTGACGCTACGCGCCGACATTTCGCCGCATGTTCGCGCACCCAATCCACCAACGCCACATCTTCGGCGGCAGGATAAATGCCCCAGCCACCGGCGATGATCAGCGTGTCGCTGGGCTCCAGCGGTAGCGGTTCGGCCAATACCGCCAGCCCCGCCGAGGACATCACCGCCCCGCCCTCGCTGGCAATCACCGACGGCGCATAGGGCACGGGCAAACCGCGTTGACGACAGAGGTCATTGGCCGAAGCAAACACCTGCAACGGCCCGGTGACGTCGAGAATCTGCATATTGGCGAACGCGAGTACGTGGATGGCTTTGGGCATTTGGCGTAATTCGTGGGGTGATTGGCGTATGCGCCAGAACCTACGCGCCTACAGTGAAGCCGTCCACCCCTTTTAATGGAGTAAGCACGATGACGTTGCAGATCGGTTTTCTGTTGTTTCCGCAGGTTCAGCAACTCGACCTGACCGGGCCTTATGACGTGCTCGCCTCGTTGCCGGGCGTGCAGGTGCATCTGATCTGGAAGGATCTGATGCCGGTCACCGCCAGCGCCGGTCTGTTGCTGAAACCGACCACCACGTTCGAGGACTGCCCGTGTCTGGATGTGATCTGCATTCCCGGTGGCGGCGGTGTCGGGCCGTTGATGGAAGACGCGCAGACGCTGGACTTCATCAAACGCCAGGCTCTTCAAGCGAAGTATGTGACCTCGGTCTGCACCGGCTCGCTGGTCCTTGGCGCAGCGGGTTTGCTGCAAGGCAAACGGGCGACCACGCATTGGGCGTATCACGATCTGCTGCCGACGCTGGGGGCGATCGCGGTGAAGGATCGGGTGGTGCGTGACGGCAATCTGTTTACCGGTGGCGGGATTACGGCGGGGATTGATTTTGCCTTGGTATTGGCTGAAGAGTTGGTGGGTGCCGACGCGGCGCAACTGATTCAGTTGCAATTGGAATACGCTCCGGCACCGCCGTTCAACGCGGGCAGCCCGGAGACTGCGCCGGGTGCGATTGTCGATGAGGCACGTTTGCGTGCAGCGCCATCGCTGAAGCTGCGCACGGAAATCACCGAGCGTGCGGCGGCGAAACTTAACCTGCGCTGATTCCCAGCCATCCACAAAAACCCTTGCTGGAATACTAATCCCCTGTGGGAGCGAGCTTGCTCGCGAATGCGGTGTATCAGTCGAAACAACTATTGCCTGTCAAACCGCTTTCGCGAGCAAGCTCGCTCCCACATTGGGATTTATGTTTGGCCAACGGTATCGGAGTTGTCCCGCTTTACCGCCACACCTTCACTTGTCCCCACGCCCCCACCCGTGTAGAAAGCCCCTCCACACATTCTGCACAGGGACTTTCGATGAAGGCTTTGCCATGGCTCTATCTGGCGCTTCTCAGCCTCGGTTACGGATGGGCGCTGAGCTTCGGTCAGCTCGGTTGGCTCGCTTTGATTTCCGTTGGATTACTGGTGTTCGCAGGTTTTGCCGTGCGCCAACAACAGGTGCCGGTTGCGCGGTTTCTCGGTCATGGCCTGTTCATCGTGCTGGCCTTGGCGCTGGCGTTGCACTGGTTGCCGGGGTTTGCCAACGGGCGCGCCATCGATCCGCAGCGCTTCACCGACAATGCCGTGCCGTTCTCGATGTACCTGAATCTCGATAAACCGTTGATTGGCTTCTGGCTGCTACTGGTCTGCCCGTGGATTGTCGGGCGCCGTTCATTGCGTCTGAGCGTGTACGCCACCGCCCTCGCTCTGACTCTCAGTGCGATTCTGGCTCTCGGCGGCGCACTGTTGCTGGGCGTGATCGCTTGGGCGCCTAAATGGCCGGATCAGGCATGGTTGTGGGTGCTGAACAACCTACTGCTGGTGACCTTGGTCGAAGAAGCGCTGTTTCGCGGCTATATACAGGGCGGCCTCAGCCAGCGTTTCAAACATCTGCCTTACGGTGAAAATCTCGCCCTGCTGCTGGCCTCGCTGCTGTTTGGTCTGGTGCATGTCGGCGCAGGCTGGACCTGGGTGTTGCTGGCAGGCCTGGCGGGTGTCGGCTATGGTCTGGCCTACCGTTTTGGCGGACTCGGCGCGGCGATCGCGACGCATTTCGGCCTGAACCTGCTGCATTTCGGCTTGTTCACTTATCCGATGCTCGCCGGCTGAAGCAAGCGCCGTTTTGCGACGCTGTGCTGATTATTGAAAAAAAATTTCAATAATCAGCTGTCACCGCCGACAACCTTTCAAAGCCTTGCGGATTGAAAAACCATGCGTAACAACCAGCCCATTACACAACGCGAACGGACTTTCCCGGCTCAGCAGCGGTTGATCTCCACAACTGATGCCAAGGGCGTGATCACCTACTGCAACGACGCTTTCGTCGAGATCAGCGGGTTTTCGCGTGAAGAGCTGATCCGTGCGCCGCACAACCTGGTCCGTCACCCCGACGTCCCGGCTGCGGTGTTTTCGCACATGTGGGGCACATTGAAACAAGGCTTGCCATGGATGGGCATTGTCAAGAATCGCTGCAAGACCGGTGACCATTACTGGGTTAACGCCTACGTAACACCGGTGTTCGACGGCAATCAGGTGGTCGGTTACGAGTCGGTGCGGATCAAACCCACCGCCGAGCAGATCCGCCGTGCCGAAGCGCTCTACCAACGCATCAACCAAGGCAAGTCGGCGATCCCTTCCAGCGACAAATGGCTGCCGGTGCTGCAAGACTGGCTGCCGTTCATTCTGGTCAGCCAACTGAGCTTCGTGATCGGCGCGACCCTGAACTCGCAGTGGGGCTTCGCCCTCGCCGCCGGTCTGTCGGTGCCACTGGGCCTGATGGGCCTGCAATGGCAGCAACGCGGGCTCAAGCGCCTGCTGCGTCTGGCCGAGCAGACCACCTCCGACCCGCTGATCGCGCAGATGTACACCGACAGCCGTGGCGCCCAGGCGCGTCTGGAAATGTCGATTCTCAGCCAGGAAGCACGCCTGAAAACCTGCCTGACCCGCCTGCAGGACACCGCCGAGCACCTGACCGATCAGGCCAAGCAGTCCGACGCCCTGGCGCACAACAGCTCCACCGGCCTGGAACGTCAGCGCGTGGAAACCGAACAGGTCGCCACCGCCGTCAACCAGATGGCCGCGACCACTCAGGAAGTCGCCAGCCACGTACAGCGCACTGCTGACGCCACTCAGGAAGCCAATCGCCTGACCGGTCGCGGTCGTGACATCGCCGGGGAAACCCGCGAAGCCATTCAGCGTTTGTCCGTGGTGGTTGGGGAAACCGGTCTGACCGTGACCCAACTGGCCAAGGACAGCGACGAAATCGGCGGCGTGGTCGACGTGATCAAAGGCATCGCCGACCAGACCAACCTGCTCGCCCTGAACGCTGCGATTGAAGCAGCGCGTGCCGGTGAGATGGGCCGTGGTTTTGCGGTGGTGGCTGACGAAGTGCGTCAACTGGCGCAGCGCACCAGCGAATCGACCGGGCAGATTCACGCCCTGATCGCCAAGTTGCAGCAGACAGCTTCAAGTGCCGTGCAAACCATGGAAGCCGGGCATCGCCAGGCCGAAGAAGGTGTGGCGCGGGTGCTGGAAGCGGATCAGGCGTTGGTCGGGATCAGTGAAGCGGTGGCCAACATCACCGACATGACCACACAGATTGCTGCGGCGACGGAAGAGCAAAGTGCGGTGGCTGAGGAGATCAGCCGCAACATCAGCAATATTTCGGAGCTGGCCGATCAGACGTCGGAGCAGGCGCATAACTCGGCGTTGTTGAGTGAAGAACTGACCAAAACGGCGAATACGCAGTACTCGTTGGTGGAGCGGTTTAACCGCTGATTGAACTGGCGATAACAAAAAACCCGGATGGCGAGAGCTTCCGGGTTTTTTGTTGCCTGTATGAAATGGACGTTGTTGGGCAGGCCGCTTTCGCAACAAGCGCTGGCCATGCAGGAACCTCGACGATCACGTCACTTCGCGGAAGGCGTTTAAGACCAACCCAAGATGCGTTTAAAGCACACATTGCTGCACCACCTTAAGCCTACAGACCCTCTCGCCATTGCCTACATCAACGACAGAATCCGCTGGCTTGTACGCTTGGCGCACGGACTCTATCGTGACCTTGTTACAAAAAAACGCGAAACGATTTGGAGAAAAGGCTTCCTCAGAGGAATGCCTGTTCTATAGAACGTTTTTTAATCCGCCCCGTTACTCAATACGCAAATCTCAACAATCTCCCACAACTTATTCAGGCATTAAACTTAAAAAAGAGGATTGGATCATGTTCAAAAGAAACAAATACGTCACTCACGATAAAACAAGCCGCCCTTTGATATTCAAAGCGACCCCAACGATAAATGGCTATGGTGGAGGCTGCGTCTTGGAAGGCAAATACTTCATTTTTCGGCCAGATTGCGGCGGCCCTAGAATTCCAAGCCCGAGGTAATTCCTAAACGTCATTATTGAGCGCCCCCTATAGGGCGCTCAATAATCGGTCCAGCTCACATAAAGCCAAGGAGTGGCCATGAACAACAAAGGAAAGCGCTATCAAACACACAACCCTAATTCAACACAACAAAAACCCACCGCAGAAAAAATAGTGCACGTAAATCCTTTATCATCCTGCAAGTTGATAGTAATCAACAGCAATATCGGCAGCATTATGAGTGATAAATTCGAGCACCCCATATTCAAAAAAGAACCGGACAGGTATCAAATAATTCGCCAACTCACCCAAGACGAACCTGCCTCAACGTCCACTTATTGGGAGGGGGTCATATTGCTCCCGCCCTCACACACATACACGTTCGATACCAAACTAAAGACCAGCACTATTGAGACCAACCTCACCCACCTTCAAGGCCAATATTCATTCGCAAATCAAGACCCTTTTGAATTGATAATTGATTACATCGCCGAAGAACATAATAAAAACAAACATGGAGAGCTTGTAGTGCGTTTCTCGGGAGGTGTCGATTCAACGTGCTTACTACTTGCAGCGATTGAAGTCGCTGGAAAAGATCACGTTACCGCCATCACTTGGTTCGACGAAAAATGCAGTGCAAATAATGATAGAAACACAGCCACCACTTTATGCAATACACTTGACGTAAACCACATACTGTTCAAGCTCGAACCAGAAGACTTCTTTCAGGAAGTGAATCCGACTGATCATTTATGTATAAACTCCAGCATGGCCTCTGAGCAGGTATTCAAAAAAGAAAGAGACTTTATCTTCTCCCAACTAGGACACGAATTCATTGTATTGGATGGACATGGAGGCGATCACTTATTCTTAGACCCCGTACCCTCCGCTGCATTCCAACATTTAATTAGAGAAAAGAGATTTTTCAAGGGATTTAATATAGCTGCAACGATCTCCAAACTGACAGGATCAAACCTCTACCAAACCCTTACTCAAAACAGGCGACAACAAAACAACGAGACTGACCAGTTAAGTTATTTTTTTAACTCGCAGTTTTTGCCGCGAAGGGGTGCAGAAAAACCTAAGAGCCTAGCCGAGGAACATGTACAAGCTATAACACAGGCCGTTTTCCAAAATTCGATCAGTTCGACCCTTAACAAGTTCAACAACATAATTTTTCCATTCACAAGCCAAAAAATCATTGAGTATGCACTCACACAAAACCCATACAGCATGTTCGACGAAAGTGAAACCAGACTACCAATAAAGCGAGCCTTCAGAAAAAAACACCCAAACATACTACTTCGACGTGACAAGGGGCATATAACAGGCGCCTATCAAAAAGCATTAAAATTTCATCAAAAAGACATTATAAAAAAGATCCGCAGCAGTTGGATGACCCAAGAAAACATAATTAACATGCCCAACATTGAAAACTCTATAAATCGCTCAGCAATGGGATTGGGAGGTGTCGAAAAAAATTTGCTGAAAATCATATGCGCGTCCTTAATTAAAAATATTTAAAGGAGAAAAGGAAAAATGGAATTTACTTTTCAGCCTCACGCACACGCCATCTTGATAGACAACCAACTTGTCATCCTTGATGAAAAACTCGACACCTACTTAATTTTTAACGAATCACAAACTACGATACTGATCAAAGGCGACAAAGACTGCAACGAATACAACGAGATTCGACACGAACTCTCCTCTCTAAACATCATCACTGATTCGATTCACAACTCCAACCCTCTAACAAAAGCGAATGATGACTACGAAGGTATTGATAACTATACGTGGAGAATAAAAAGGCAAAACCCTCGTCAACCCGTTAAATTGCTACCGACAATGCGGGCATGCCTGGACCTCCTGATTTTAAAGATAACAATCGCACTCGGTGGCCTGGAAACCTGCCTGAATAGCATGAGAGCCTCAAAAAAAGCTCTATCAGGAAACCCTTTATCAGCTTGGCACGAAAGTATTGAAAGCTACGCGCAAGGCGTTCGCATCGCTTCACTTGTATTGCCTTTTAAGGTCAAGTGCCTTGAGTCTTCTATCTGCCTTTTCAAACACGCCATGAGAAACAATAAAAAGTGTGACTTCTTTATTGGCGTTCAATTATATGACTTCCTTTCGCACGCGTGGATCGAAATAAATGGAGAAGTCATTGCCGATGATCCACACCTATCACGCAAGCTACCTAAAATACTGACAATATAAGGCTGCTCAAGAATGAATTGGCTCTATCAATACATAAAAATCTTTAAAATAATCTCAAAAAATTATCGCTGGTTTACAGCCAGCTTTGTCGGAATATCAGCAATATTTCTCCTATGCAGCGCCCTGAACTCCCTCCTCCCGGTTATATTGAGAAATGCTGCCAACTCCATTCACGAATCAAATAGCATGCAAACACAGTTTCTGTTTTTTGCGGCATCGTATTCGGCCATATGGACTCTTTCTCAGGTTCTGTCGAATATACGTGGAATTTTATCAGCGTGGATACTCGCGAAGTGTGACACTACAATCTACGAAACAATCATTAACAGGATCTTCCAGTACCCATATAAAAAACAAAAAAACCTGGACCCCGGATTTGTTGTAGCTGACATAAACAGATCCGCTAGCAGTTTCAGCATGATAACTATAGGCGTATTTTGGACAATTACCCCTATTACTGTGGAAATCATCATTGCGATAAGTGTACTGTACGCGATCATGGGCCCTGCCTACGCAATCTTGTTCCTTCTCTCCTCCTTAGTACTGATATGCATATCGGTTTATGTTGCCAGGTCCAGCTGCAGCATTCATCGGGAATTATTTGAGGCAGACGCCAAATTATCCAGCTATACAGTCGAAAGACTTGGCCGCACTTACGACATAAAGCTTAATAGTACGCAACTTAAGGAATGCCATGCAGGCAAAAGCTTTTTTGACAACTATGTCAAGACAATCAGAAAAGCCAACCTTCATATGGGTATACGTATTTCCGCTCAAGGATTAGCAATTGGAAGCGTGCTGGCTTTTTTCGTGATTTTGTCAGGAGTTAATTATCATTCAATATTTACCTCAGGTGATTTCATCATGATCACTGGCTATATCACAATGTTCACGATGCAGTTACATCTATTGGCTGGAACACTGATAAATCTTCAGGGAAACCTTGTCTCCCTGGATGACGGCGTTAAATACATCGAAGAAAAAATCAACAATTCATATTACCCAAACACATCTCAGACCGAACAAGGTTTTGTTCTTAGAGAACTATCACTCACCAAAGACAATAACGTTATATTTTCCAGAATCAACTATCAATTCAAACAAGGTGTACACATTATAGCGGGGAGTTCTGGCGCAGGAAAAACGACACTTATCAATACTCTATTAGGCCTCGAAGAAAATTATACGGGAGCAATACATTACAGAGGGCACTTGATAAACGAAACCATGAGTGAATTCATACTCTCTGAGGTTTCCGTCGCACCACAGCAACCTATACTCATAGCTGGCACCTTTAAAGACAACCTGCTTTATGGATCGAAAAATGTTTCACCGCAAAAGCTAAGATGGGTCATTGAACTTCTGGGGCTTTCAAAAGACAACTCTGAAATAGAGGAACTATTGGCTACTACAATAGGCGCCGCGAATAGCGAACTCAGCGGGGGAGAAAAACAACGAATTGCTATTGGCCGAGCAATTCTAAGAGATAAACATACATTAATATTAGATGAACCGACCTCTTCACTTGATGATACAACGGCTTACAAAATCATTGAGTGGCTCGCCTCCAACATACCCTGCTTAATAATTGTCACTCATGATGCTGGTTTGAAGAAAAAATACGGCGTGGCAATAGAGCTGACTGAAAATCACCTTCAGAGCACTTAGCCACTCAACGTGCTCCCCGCTCGCGATGAGCGCTATCACTACCGGGAACGATCTCACTCAAGTAATGCAGACATTGCCTACAATTGCGCCAGAATGCGCCGACTGGTGCTTGTTGAGGCTGCGATCTTTTAATTCTGAAAGCCCGGACGGCGAAAGCTTCCGGTTTTTATTGCCTGTTTGAAATCGATGGTGCTTGGCAGATCGCCATCGCGAGCAGGCTCACTCCTACAGGGATCGTTGTCGGGCTCGCAATCTGTGATCACCGCAGATCCAATGTAGGAGTGAGCCTGCTCGCGATGAGGCCGTAACAGCCAGCGAAACTATTGAGGCAACTTCAGCTTATCCAATAGTCGATTGATCAACAGTTCGTTGAGCATGATCACCTGTTGCAGCGCCAGCAGTGGCTTGCGCTCCGGGCCGCCTATTGAGTTGGCGATGTTGCCGGCCATGGCAAGGGCGTATGAAAGCGACTCGCTCGCCTCGACTAACAGGGTTTCGTCGTCCAGCGTGGGGTCGACAAGATAGACCGGGCGAAACTTGGGCGAACTTGGTGGGGCTCCCAGTGCTTCGGGTCGGAGGTAGTAGTCGAGAGCGCGGCCGGTTGCTTCCTTGACCTTTTGCGGGTCAAGTGAAGGATCGTGGGGAATTGGATCGGTTTCTGGTGGGTTGGGCGTGATTTTGAACATGGATGAAACTCCTATCGCAGTTTAAGGAGCCATCACCCTCGCTACCAAACGAATGGGTGGTGGCCATACGCGGGTTGGTAGACCGGCTGCAATAGGAACCCGGCGCTCACGAGTGAGCCCCACGCATGACCACCATAAAGTCGAGCCTCAAGAAAGAGACTCGATAAGGTGTTGCCACACAGCTATTACAGACGGGCTACCAAACCCGATCACTGATTTGCAGTGACAGGGAAACGATATAGCCCGGCCCATAGCCGCGTAAGCCGGCGGATTCTGGCGTACGCGTAGGTAACGGCGCAAGGTGTTGTAGGCCCGGTGGCGTAACGGGTTGTGTGATTTAAACGTACTTGCAGGATTGCGTTTACCAGCAGAAAAATCCGCAAATACCCTGTTCTTTTTGATGGTGTCTGTCAGAGCGCTTTCGCGAGCAAGCTCGCTCCCACATTTGAACCGGATGATCAGTTAGAGGTTGGTCGGCTCTTAGGCCGCCATCGCGAGCAGGCTCACTCCTACAGGGGATCGTTGTCGGGCTCGCAATCTGTGATCACCGCAGATCCAATGTAGGAGTGAGCCTGCTCGCGATGAGGCCATAACAGCCAGCGAAATTACTTAGGCAACTTCAGCTTATCCAGTAGTCGATTGAGCAACAGCTCGTTGAGCATGATCACCTATTGCAGCGCCAGCAGCGGTTTGCGCTCCGGGTCGCCAGTTGGCGATGTTGCCGGCCATGGCATGGGCGTATGAAAGCGACTCGCTCGCCTCGACCAGCAAGGTTTCGTCGTCCAGCGTGGGGTCGACGAGATAGACGGGGAGAAACTTGGGCGAGCTTGCCGGAGCACCCAGGGCTTCGGGTCGGAGGTAGTAGTCGAGGGCGCGATCCGTCGCTTCTTTTGTCTTTTGAGACTCAAGCGCTGGGTTGTGAGGGGTTGGGTCGATGCCCGGAGGGTTTGGCGTGGTTTTGAACATAAATATCTAATTCCTGATCCAGGGCCGCGACCGTTCTCTACTAAAAGAAGGGTGGCGGCTGTGCGCAGGTTAGTAGACCGGAGGAATTAGCAGGACCGGCGCGCTCGAAAGCGCCCTGAGCACAGCCACCATTGAGTGCAGGCAAATACGCCTGACTTAATGGGACCTATGCACTTACTAAAACCATACGGGCTACTAAACCCGACCACTGATGGGCAGTGGCAGGGAAACGATATAGCCCGCGCCATGGTCGTGTAAGCCGGCGGATTCTGGCGTACGCGTAGGTAACGGCGCAAGGTGTTGTAGGCCCCGTGGCGTAACGGGTTGTGTAATTTAAACGTGCTCACAAAATCATGTTTACGCACGGGAAATGCCGGACAGTGAGCGCTTCCAGTTCTTTATCGTGTCAGCGAAATAGCCCCTCACCCTAACCCTCTCCCAGAGGGAGAGGGGACTGACCGAGGTGTTTGGGCAAGGTACACCGACGTGCAATACCGCGTTGAACTCAGGCGCTGAAAAGCACACAAATCGGCTCTTCTCCTTCCCAGGGAGAGGTGACTGACCGAGGCGTTTGGGCAAGGTGCGCCGACGTGAAATACCAAGTCGAACTCAGATTCTGAATCAGATCAAAAGCCCCTCCCCCTAACCCTCTCCCAGAGGGAGAGGGGACTGACCGCGTGGAATGGAAGAGATACGCCGACGTGCGATACCGAGTTGAACTCAGAGTTTGAAATGCCCAAAAATCGGCTCCCTCGCCCTCCGGGAGAGGGCTGGGGTGAGGGAAAAATCCACCACAAATCCAAAGCCGACTACGCCCCGCTCTTCACCACTCAATAGGCCGAGTGTCAGCTCGCCTGCTCTTGATTTTGATCCACGGGCGACGTCGGAAGGCTGAGTGGAGGGATTGATCCGGGCGTGGGAGCGCAGCGACCGTTTGGCGAAGCCAAACACAGCGAGAGGAGGTGCAGCGAAGCAAACCGTAGGCGCTGCGCCCGGATCGATCCCGGAGCGAAGGGACCCCGAGCCTCAGCGAGCGGGCCGCACGTAGGAGCAAGCGTTTTTGGTTACTTTTTAGGCGTTTGTAAAAAGTGACCCGCCGTAAGGGCGGAACCCTAAGTGGCCGTTACCGCAGGAATGGATATGTACCCAAAAAATATGTCGTTGCTGAAATCGATCCCCCTCACCCCAGCCCTCTCCCCCATGGGGGGCGAGGGGGAAGGGAGCAGATCTTCATGCAGTTCAAAATCTCAGCCCGGCTCGGTCACTTGCTGAGAAACTCGGCTACTTTCTGCGCGGCGCTGGCCAAATGCTGTTCATGGGTAAATCCGGAAACCTTGAGCGGCTTCAAGTCATGATCCCCGGCCGCTAGCCACGCCACCTCAATACTCGGAGACAAGGTGTAAGCCTCAACCGCCTCACGATTGCCCAGCGCATCCCGCTCGCCTTGCACAATAAAAGTCCGCGTCTGCAAAGAAGCCAAATGCTCAACCCGAGGCTTCTCCGGCTTCCCCACCGCATAAAACGGATACCCCAAACACACCAACGCATCAGCGCCCAATTCGTCAGCCAAGAGACTCGCCATCCGCCCACCCATAGACTTCCCGCCAACGGCCAAAACCCCAGCGACATGACGCCGCACCTCGGCATACACCTCACGCCAGCATTCCTGCAATTTCCCCGCAGGATTCGGCGGCCGCTTCACCCCATCCACCCGCCGCTGCGCCATATAAGGAAACTCAAACCGCAACACGTTAATCCCAAGCCCAGCAAGGCGCCCAGCCATGTCATTCATCCAGTCACTGTCCATCGGCGCACCAGCACCGTGAGCAAGGATCAACGTCGCCGCAGCCTCACCGTTGGCGGCATCCCAAAGCCACCCATGATCACGCACGCACTGCGCCCATTGATCCCCGTCAATACTGGCCTTGTGCTGTTTGTCCATGCTTGCCTCGCTTTTAGTCTGCCTATAACTCCAGACGAAGGATTCGCCGCGTGTTTTGCGCGCGCTCACTTCGGCTGAACCGTGGATGGGGAACCATGAACACTTCTATCAGTACCGCCTACAACTACAAGGTGGTCCGCCAATTCGCCATTATGACGGTGGTGTGGGGCATCGTCGGCATGGGGCTCGGGGTTTTTCTCGCGGCCCAATTGGTCTGGCCCGAACTCAACTTCAATTTGCCCTGGACCAGTTTCGGCCGTCTGCGCCCGCTGCACACCAACGCGGTGATCTTCGCGTTCGGTGGCTGTGCGCTGTTCGCCAGTTCGTTCTACTCGGTGCAACGCACCTGCCAAACCCAGTTGTTTGCACCAAAAATCGCCGCGTTCTGCTTCTGGGGCTGGCAACTGGTGATCCTGTTGGCGGCGATCAGCCTGCCACTGGGTTACACCAGCTCCAAGGAATACGCCGAGCTGGAATGGCCGATCGACATCCTGATCACCATCGTCTGGGTCGCCTACGCCATCGTGTTCTTCGGCACGATCATGCAGCGCAAGACCAAGCACATCTATGTGGGCAACTGGTTCTTCGGCGCGTTCATCATCACTGTGGCGATTCTGCACATCGTCAACAACCTTGAGTTGCCGGTGAGTTTCACCAAGTCGTACTCGGTGTACGCCGGTGCAACCGACGCGATGGTGCAATGGTGGTACGGCCACAACGCCGTAGGCTTTTTCCTCACCGCCGGTTTCCTCGGGATGATGTACTACTTCGTGCCGAAACAGGCCGAGCGTCCGGTGTATTCGTATCGTCTGTCGATCGTGCACTTCTGGGCGCTGATCACCCTGTACATCTGGGCCGGCCCGCACCACTTGCACTACACCGCGCTGCCGGACTGGGCACAGTCGCTGGGCATGGTGATGTCGCTGATCCTGCTGGCACCGAGCTGGGGCGGCATGATCAACGGCATGATGACCCTCTCGGGCGCCTGGCATAAGTTGCGCAGCGACCCGATCCTGCGCTTCCTCGTGGTCTCGCTGGCGTTCTACGGCATGTCGACCTTCGAAGGTCCGATGATGGCGATCAAGACCGTCAACGCCCTCTCCCACTACACCGACTGGACCATTGGTCACGTACACGCCGGCGCCCTCGGCTGGGTGGCGATGATTTCCATCGGCGCGCTGTACCACATGATCCCGAAAATCTTCGGCAAGGCGCAGATGCACAGCGTCGGTTTGATCAACGCGCACTTCTGGCTCGCGACCATCGGCACCGTGCTCTACATCGCCTCGATGTGGGTCAACGGCATTGCCCAGGGCCTGATGTGGCGCGCAGTGAACGAGGACGGCACGCTGACCTACTCCTTCGTCGAAACCCTGGTGGCCAGCCACCCAGGCTTCGTCGTGCGGCTGATTGGCGGGGCGATCTTCCTCAGCGGCATGTTCCTGATGGCTTACAACACCTGGCGCACCGTGCGGGCCTCGCAGCCTGCTGACGTCGTTGCTGCCGCGCAGATGGCCTGAGGAGTCCGCCATGAAACACGAAACGATTGAAAAGAACGTCGGCCTGTTGATGTTGCTCATGGTGTTCGCCGTGAGCATCGGCGGCCTGACCCAGATCGTCCCGCTGTTCTTCCAGGACGTCACCAACAAACCGGTGGAAGGCATGAAGCCCTACACCGCGCTGCAACTGGAAGGCCGCGACATCTATATCCGCGAAGGCTGCGTCGGTTGCCACTCGCAGATGATCCGCCCGTTCCGCGCCGAAACCGAGCGCTACGGGCATTACTCGGTGGCCGGTGAAAGCGTCTGGGATCACCCGTTCCTGTGGGGGTCGAAACGTACCGGTCCGGACCTCGCCCGAGTCGGCGCGCGCTACTCGGATGACTGGCATCGCGCGCATTTGTACAACCCGCGCAACGTCGTACCGGAATCGAAAATGCCGGCCTACCCATGGCTGGTTACGCAAGCGGTCGACAGCAGCCACACCGAAACCAAGCTCAAGACCATGCGCACCCTCGGCGTGCCGTACACCGACGACGACATCAGCGGCGCGGTGGCCAGCCTCAAGGGCAAAACCGAAATGGACGCCCTCGTCTCCTACCTGCAAGTGCTCGGCACTGCGATCAAGAGCAAGAGGTGAGCACGATGGTCTTTGAAATGAGCGCAGGGCTGATCCGTGGTTTAGGCACCGTTGTCGTGTTTGTAGCGTTCGTCGGCTTGACCTTGTGGGTGTTCAACCGCAAGCGCACCCCGGAGTTCGCTGAAGCACGTCTGCTGCCGTTTGCCGACGAACCGCAAGCCGAAACAACCCAAGCAAATGAAACAAGGAGTACCCGGCCATGACCACCTTCTGGAGTACGTGGATCTGCGTACTGACCATCGGCAGCCTGATCGGCCTGACGTGGCTGCTGATCGGCACCCGACGGGGCGAAACCAAGGGCAGCGTCGACCAGACCATGGGCCACAGCTTCGACGGCATCGAGGAGTACGACAACCCGCTGCCGCAGTGGTGGTTCATGCTGTTCGCCGGCACGCTGGTGTTTTCCGTGGGCTATCTGATCCTCTATCCGGGCCTGGGCAACTGGAAAGGCATCCTGCCGGGTTACGAGGATGGCTGGACCGGCGTGCACGAATGGGAAAAGGAAATGAACAAGGCTGATGCCAAGTTCGGCCCGATCTTCGCCAAGTTCGCCGCCATGCCGGTGGAAGAAGTGGCGAAGGATCCGCAGGCGCTGAAAATGGGTGGCCGCTTGTTCGCCTCCAACTGCTCGGTGTGTCACGGCTCCGACGCCAAAGGCGCGTTCGGTTTCCCTAACCTCGCCGACAGCGACTGGCGTTGGGGCGGCGACGCCGAGACCATCAAGACCACCATCATGGGTGGCCGGATGGCGGCGATGCCGGCCTGGGGCGAAGTGCTCGGCGAGGCCGCGGTGAAGAACGTTGCCGCTTATGTGCGCCACGAACTGGCCGGTCTGCCATTGCCGGCCGACAACAAGGCTGACCTGCAAGCGGGACAGCAAGCGTTCAGCACCACGTGCGTAGCCTGTCATGGGGCAACCGGCCACGGCACTGAAGCCATGGGTGCGCCGAATCTGACGCACCCGGCCGGGTTTATCTATGGCACCAGCCTGACTCAACTCGAGCAGACCATTCGCCATGGTCGCCAAGGCCACATGCCGGCGCAGAACGAGCTGCTGGGCAACGATAAAGTGCAATTGCTAGCCGCTTATGTGTACAGCCTGTCGCACGGATTGAATACAGAAAAACTGATTACTGAAGACAACGAGAAGTAAGCATTGCGTACACCACTGCCGCACCATTCTCGGTGCGGCAGCATCCAGCCCCTTTGCGACGCATTGTCGCACCCCTTCACACCCTCGCCTTTCGGTTCCCCGGATTCGGGTCTACGCTTGCTCGATGCGGACTGGCTTGTGCCGGTTCCAGGTCAACGCTGACTGCTGTGTTCCGCGAACCGGCTGACTGATGTGGCCGCAAACGCCGGTAGATACCGGCTGTCGTGCCATTTACCGTCCGTCACCCGAACCGAGCGTTTGAACACACCCCGTTACAAGCGACCGGAACCCCTCGCTTTTTTCGTCCGCTGCGACATTTTGTCCGAGGCCAATTTTGACCTTACGCGGCGCATGGAAAGGCCGCAGAATCTGCCTTGGAAAGCATTGACCCAGGTCATGGCGCGTTGCAATGACCCCCTGCTCTCTGCATACTTGCGGCCGATTTTAATCCTAATAAAACACCCAAACCGTGGAACCTTAGAATGAGCACAGCAATCAGTCCGACTGCTTATAACTATAAGGTAGTCCGCCAGTTCGCCATCATGACGGTGGTCTGGGGGATCCTTGGCATGGGGCTCGGTGTCTTCATCGCCTCGCAACTGGTCTGGCCGGAGTTGAACTTCGGTCTGCCGTGGACGAGCTTTGGACGCCTGCGCCCGTTGCACACAAACCTGGTGATTTTCGCCTTCGGTGGTTGTGCACTATTTGCCACTTCCTACTATGTCGTGCAGCGAACCTGCCAGACGCGACTGATTTCCGACAGCCTCGCCGCCTTCACCTTCTGGGGCTGGCAAGCGGTGATCGTCGGCGCGATCATTACCTTGCCGCTGGGTTACACCACCACCAAGGAATACGCGGAACTGGAATGGCCGATCGCTATTTTGCTGGCCATTGTCTGGGTCACCTACGGTCTGGTGTTCTTCGGCACCATCACCAAGCGCAAAACCAAGCACATCTATGTGGGTAACTGGTTCTACGGTGCCTTCATCGTCGTCACGGCGATGCTGCACATCGTCAACCACATGTCGCTGCCGGTGAACCTGTTCAAGTCCTACTCCGCCTACTCCGGCGCGACCGACGCGATGATCCAGTGGTGGTACGGCCACAACGCGGTGGGCTTCTTCCTGACCACCGGTTTCCTCGGGATGATGTATTACTTCGTGCCGAAACAGGCCGAACGTCCGATCTACTCCTATCGCCTGTCGATCGTGCACTTCTGGGCACTGATCACCCTGTACATCTGGGCCGGCCCGCACCACCTGCACTACACCGCCCTGCCGGATTGGGCACAATCGCTGGGCATGGCGATGTCGATCATCCTCCTGGCGCCAAGCTGGGGCGGCATGATCAACGGCATGATGACCCTGTCGGGCGCCTGGCATAAGTTGCGCACCGACCCGATCCTGCGCTTTCTCGTGGTATCGCTGGCGTTCTACGGCATGTCGACCTTTGAAGGGCCGATGATGGCGATCAAGACCGTCAACTCGCTCTCGCACTACACCGACTGGACCATCGGCCACGTACACGCCGGCGCGCTCGGCTGGGTAGCGATGATCTCGATCGGCGCGATCTACCACATGATCCCGCGCCTGTTCGGTCGTGCGCAGATGCACAGCGTCGGCCTGATCAACGCGCACTTCTGGCTCGCGACCATCGGCACCGTGCTGTACATCGCGTCGATGTGGGTCAACGGCATCACTCAGGGCCTGATGTGGCGTGCAATCAACGATGACGGCACCCTCACCTACTCGTTCGTTGAAGCGCTGCAAGCCAGCCACCCGGGTTACATCGTTCGTGCCTTGGGCGGTGCGTTCTTCGCCAGCGGCATGTTCCTGATGGCTTACAACGTCTGGCGCACCGTGCGCGCCTCGAACCCGGTTGAAGCTGAAGCCGCTGCCCAGATCGCTGTCGTTGGAGCTCACTGATGAAGCATGAAGCTGTCGAGAAGAATATTGGCCTGCTGGCCTTCTTCATGGTCATCGCCGTCAGCGTTGGCGGCCTGACCCAAATCGTTCCGCTGTTTTTCCAGGACGTCACCAACAAGCCGGTCGAAGGCATGAAGCCGCGTTCGGCACTGGAACTGGAAGGCCGCGACGTCTACATCGCCAACGGTTGTGTCGGCTGCCACTCGCAGATGATTCGACCGTTCCGCGCCGAAACCGAACGCTACGGCCACTACTCGGTCGCCGGTGAAAGCGTCTGGGACCACCCGTTCCTGTGGGGTTCCAAGCGTACCGGTCCGGACCTGGCCCGTGTCGGCGGTCGTTACTCCGATGACTGGCAACGTGCGCACTTGTACAACCCGCGCAACGTGGTGCCTGAGTCGAAAATGCCGGCTTACCCGTTCCTCGTGGAAAACAAGCTCGACGGCAAGGAAACCGCCAAGAAAATGGAGGTTTTGCGCACCCTCGGCGTCCCTTACACCGACGAAGACATCGCCGGTGCACAGGCTGCCGTGAAGGGCAAAACCGAAATGGACGCGCTGGTGGCCTATCTGCAAGGCCTGGGCACCATCATCAAAAGCAAACGGTGAATTAGATGGATATCGGGATGATTCGTGGCCTGGGCACCGTTGTCGTGATGGTGGCCTTCATCGGTCTGGCCTTGTGGGTGTTCAGCCCCAAGCGCAAGTCGGAGTTTGAAGACGCGACCTTGTTGCCTTTTGCGGATGATCCCGAAGCCATCAAGCACGTCGAGCAAGCTTCTAGGAGTAACAAAGAATGACTACATTCTGGAGTCTGTACGTCACAGTCCTCAGTCTCGGTACGATCTTCGCCCTGACCTGGCTGCTGCTGTCGACCCGCAAGGGCCAGCGCAGCGAACAGACGGACGAGACGGTCGGGCACTCCTTCGACGGGATCGAGGAGTACGACAACCCACTGCCGAAATGGTGGTTCATGCTGTTTGTCGGCACGATCATTTTTGCCCTGGGTTACCTGGTGCTGTACCCGGGCCTGGGCAACTGGAAAGGCCTGCTGCCGGGTTACAACTACCTCGATAACGACAAGCAGACCGCGTTCGCCAACGGCCAGACCGGCTGGACCGGCGTGCACGAGTGGGAAAAGGAAATGGCTCGCTCGGACGCCAAGTTCGGTCCGATCTTCGCCAAGTTCGCTGCCATGCCAATCGAAGAAGTCGCCAAGGATCCGCAAGCGCTGAAAATGGGTGGACGTCTATTCGCCTCCAACTGCTCGGTGTGCCACGGTTCCGACGCCAAGGGCGCTTACGGCTTTCCTAACCTGACCGACGCCGACTGGCGTTGGGGCGGCGAACCGGAAACCATCAAGACCACCATCATGGGCGGTCGTCACGCGGTGATGCCGGCCTGGGCTGAAGTGATTGGTGAGCAAGGCGTTGCCGACGTGGCCGCGTTTGTCGTGACCAATCTGGATGGGCGCAAACTGCCGGAAGGCACCAAGGCTGATCCGGCCAACGGCGGCAAACTGTTCGCCGCCAACTGCGTGGCCTGCCACGGTCCGGCCGGTAAAGGCACACCCGCCATGGGCGCGCCGGACCTGACCCACCCGGGTGCGTTCATCTACGGTTCGAGCTTCGCGCAACTGCAGCAGACCATCCGTTACGGCCGTCAGGGCCAGATGCCTGCGCAGGAACAACTGCAAGGCAACGACAAGGTTCACCTGCTGGCGGCGTATGTTTACAGCCTGTCCCACGGTGAAAAAGCACCGGAAGCGAACGCCGAGTAAGGCCGACGCTCCAGACAAAAAACGGCCCCGCCAATTCTCTTTGGCGGGGCCGTTTTGTTTTAACGCATTGGCATCGACAGTGGGAGCGCTTGCTGCACTGCCAGGGTTGCCGGTGTGCAACTGTCGCCACTCGCCTGTCGTCTCACGCACCCGGTCGCGAAAAGGCACCACTGACGGCCACGTTCGACACCAGGCAAAAAAACCTCGCCGAACTCCACGAGCCCACTTTCAGGGACGATTGGCCCAGATGGATTTCACCGGAACGGTGTCGATCAACTCGCGGTTTTGCCATTGATTGTTCTTCACCAGATAAATCTGCAACTGCTTGCGATCCTCAGTAAAACTGGTGATCAGGTAAGTCTGTTGAGAAGTGGCGCCACTCAGGTACATCGGCACATTCCCCAACCAATACGAACTGCCGCCATCCTTGTGCAGATGACCGGCAAATACTGCGGTGACCTGGTAGGTCTTGAGCATTTCGATAAAGCGCTTCTGCTGGCTGGGACTGCCCTTCATCTCCAGCGGTTTGTGCATATTGATGATGATGGCGTGACCCTGAACTCTCGCCAGGCGAAGATCCTTCTCGAGCCAGTCCAGTGCACTGTTTATTTCGAACGTCGTCGGATTCAAAAAATGAGCTATCCGGGTTGTGTAAGTCGGCTCATTATTGAGTTGAACCAAATGGACGTCACCGATAGTCTTTGAATAAGCAAGACTCCCCGAATAAAGTCTGTTGACCACACTGCCACTAATCGTCAGATCAAAATTATCCACCTTGCCTTCATGATACTCTTTGAATTGGACAATGCTCCCCGCCGCACAACTGTTACTGAAGCAGTCATCTACATTATTTTCATAATCATGATTGCCCAGGCCATATAGATAATTCGTGCCGAAGTGCCGCTTCAATGCCGCCGCCATATAGTCACGCTGCCAGCCATGGCCGAAAGCAGTGATATCGCCATTGATCATCAAAGGGATAGTCGACTGCGATCCATTACGAGTTCGAAAGTCTGCAATACTTGCCAGCTGACTTTCTACCAGCCACTTCGAACGCGTGGTGAACTCCTCATCGGATTCAGGTGTTCTGCTGTCCGTCTTGTCTGTCCAGGGATATTGGGTGTCCGATGCGAACACCATGTGCTTCGGTGCATCCGGCACTGCATGGGCCATGAAAACCGAAAACAATAAAAACGCACCCACAAACAAACTTGCCACTTTATTATTAGCCATCACATAACACTTCCATTTAGTCGAATAAACTGACGACCTCGTGCCGTCAACTTTCACGCTATTCGAAAACCTTATAATCCTCAAACATACAGTGCGAATTAATTAATTTATTTTATTTCGAGCCCGACATCACCCCACTTGCAAAGCGCAACTAAGGTTAACTCCCTCATTACACAAGACGCTCATAAAATGAGACGAATATCCGCTAGACCCGACTTTCAGCGAGCAGTAACTTTTATAAGCGCCTGACGCACATTTTCAGAGCGCCTCTTACATCAATAGATTTCAAGGAAGATAACCATGCGAGAAGCTGATCATGATTGCGTGCAATCCCATGAGGATTTCACCTATGTCAACTCTGACACCGACCCCTTCAATACGCAGCACCAGGACAGTGATAACGCCACAACCGTCGACGTGGTCAAAAAAAACCCCGAAAGCGGGCTCGACAGTCTCGGCGGCGGAAGGCTGATCTGAACAAGGCTGGGACTCGCTCGTCAGAGCGAGTCTCATGCATCGTCTATAGTCAATTGATCTGGATCATGACTTGTTCCATCTGCTACACCATTTACACCCTTCCCCCAACGCGACCAAAGGTCGCACCCGTTCGTCGGCGTGACAGGCGTATCATTGCGCCACTGCAACGCCCCTTTTTGACCTTGGTTGGCACGTATCGACCGAGGCATTTTTCCACTGCCGTGGGATGCAATGATGAGCAACCAGATTCCGGTACACGACGTCACACCACCGAGCAAAAACGCGAACAACAGCGTTGATCTTTACGCCTCTCGAGAAAAAATCTACACCCGCGCTTTCACTGGCCTGTTCCGCAATCTGCGGATGATGGGCGGTGCCGCATTGTTCCTGCTGTATTTCGGTACGGTGTGGCTGAACTGGGGCGGTCATCAGGCCGTGTGGTGGAATCTGCCGGAACGCAAGTTCTTCATTTTCGGCGCCACCTTCTGGCCGCAGGATTTCATTCTGCTGTCCGGCCTTCTCATCATTGCCGCGTTTGGCCTGTTCTTCATCACCGTGTATGCCGGCCGGGTCTGGTGCGGTTACACCTGTCCGCAAAGTGTGTGGACGTGGATTTTCATGTGGTGCGAGAAGGTCACCGAAGGCGACCGCAACCAGCGCATCAAGCTCGACAAGGCGCCGATGAGCGCCAACAAGTTCCTGCGCAAAGCCGCCAAGCACTCGATGTGGCTGCTGATCGGTTTCGTCACCGGTATGACCTTCGTCGGCTACTTCTCGCCGATCCGCGAACTGGTCTTTGAGTTCTTCACTGGCCAGGCCGATGGCTGGTCGTACTTCTGGGTGGGTTTCTTCACCCTCGCGACCTACGGCAACGCCGGTTGGTTGCGCGAACAAGTGTGCATCTACATGTGCCCGTATGCGCGCTTTCAGAGCGTGATGTTCGACAAGGACACGCTGATTGTTTCCTACGACCCGCGTCGCGGTGAAAGCCGTGGCCCGCGCAAGAAAGGTATCGATTACAAGGCTCAGGGCCTCGGTGATTGCATCGATTGCACCATGTGCGTGCAGGTCTGCCCGACCGGCATCGACATCCGCGACGGCCTGCAAATCGAGTGCATCGGCTGCGCCGCGTGCATCGACGCCTGCGACAGCATCATGGACAAAATGGACTACCCGCGCGGGTTGATCAGCTACACCACCGAACACAACCTGTCCGGGCAGAAAACCCATAAACTGCGGCCACGCCTGATCGGCTACGCCGTGGTGTTGCTGGCAATGATCAGCCTGTTGGTCACCGCGTTCTTCATGCGCTCGCTGGTCGGTTTCGACGTCAGCAAGGACCGCGTGCTATACCGCGAGAACGCCGAAGGCCGGATCGAAAACGTCTACAGCCTGAAAATCATGAACAAGGACCAGCGCGACCACACCTACGTGCTCGAAGCCAGCGGTTTGCCGGATCTGCGCCTGCAAGGCAAACGCGAGATCAAGGTCGCGGCCGGCGATATCGTCAGCATGCCGGTCGAGTTGTCGAGCGCACCGGAACAACTGCCATCGAGCACCAACGAGGTGAAATTCCTCCTCAAGGATGCCGATGACGACAGCGTCCACGTTGAAGCCAAGAGCCGATTCATCGGCCCACAAATCCGTTGAGAGAACTGAACATGCCCGCAGCAAACGCCGCAAGTCCTTGGTACAAGCACCTTTGGCCATGGATCATCATCGGGATTCTGGCCTGTTCGGTGACCCTGACTCTGTCCATGGTGACTATTGCGGTGAACAACCCGGACAACCTGGTCAACGACAACTACTACGAGGCTGGCAAAGGCATCAACCGTTCGCTGGACCGTGAACTGTTGGCGCAAAATCTGAAGATGCGTGCGGCTATGCATCTGGATGACGTGACCGGTGAAGTTGATTTGCGCCTGAGCGGTGACAGCCAACCGAAGACGCTGGAATTGAACCTGATTTCGCCGACTCAACCGGAGAAGGATCGCAAGATCGTGTTGACCCGCAGCGAAAGCGAAACCGGCCGTTACATCGGTCAGTTGGGTGACAAGGTTGAGGGTCGTCGCTTTGTTGAACTGCTCGGCAGTCAGGATGACCATGTGTGGCGCATGTTCGAAGAAGAACTGGTCAGCCATGACAAGGATCTGCTGCTGGGTGATGAACCGCTGCAAGGTGCCGAAGACTTGAAGAAGTAGACAACTTCAAAAGCCCCCTCACCCTAGCCCTCTCCCCCAGGAGAGGGAACTGATCTCGAGCGTTTGCACGTTTTGTGTATGACAGTGAAAATCCAGGCGACTGAGCCTGTTTTCAGGCTCACACCGATCGGCCCCCTCTCCCTCCGGGAGAGGGCTGGGGTGAGGGCAAGCGGACAACTCCAATGCAAGGGCTTACCCCCTCAACGATGCCATGACCAGCCCACTCCCCTGTTACCACTGCGCTCTGCCCGTCCCGTCCGGCAGCCGCTTCACCGCTGTCGTACTCGGGGAGTCCCGCGAGTTCTGCTGCCCGGGCTGTCAGGCCGTGGCCGAAGCCATCGTCGCTGGTGGTCTGGAAAGCTACTACCAACACCGCAGCGAAGCCTCGGCCAACCCCGAAGCGTTGCCGGTGCAATTGACCGACGAACTGGCGCTGTACGACCGCGCCGATGTCCAGCAACCCTTCGTCCGCCACGAAGGCGAACTGGCCCAAACCACGCTGTTGATGGAAGGCATCAGTTGCGCCGCGTGTGGCTGGCTGATCGAAAAACACCTGCGCACGCTGCCTGCCGTGGCCGAGGCGCGACTGAACCTGTCCAACCATCGTTTGCACGTGAGTTGGGCCGACGCGCAATTACCGCTGAGCCAGATCCTCGCCGAGCTGCGCCACATCGGTTACGCCGCCCACCCGTATCAGGCTGATCGCGCCAGCGAACAACTGGCCAGTGAAAACCGCCTCGCTCTGCGCCAGCTCGGTGTGGCCGGTCTGCTGTGGTTTCAGGCAATGATGGCGACCATGGCCACCTGGCCGGAATTCAACATCGACCTCAGCCCCGAGCTGCATACGATTCTGCGCTGGGTCGCACTGTTCCTGACCACGCCGATCGTCTTCTACAGCTGCGCGCCGTTCTTCAAAGGGGCGATGCGCGATTTGCGCACGCGTCACCTGACCATGGATGTCTCGGTGTCACTGGCGATCGGCAGCGCCTACATCGCCGGGATCTGGACCTCGATCACCGGCGTTGGCGAGTTGTATTTCGATGCGGTCGGGATGTTTGCGCTGTTTCTGCTTGCCGGGCGTTATCTCGAACGCCGCGCTCGCGAGCGTACCGCCGCGGCGACGGCGCAGCTTGTGAATCTATTGCCGGCCTCGTGTCTGCGCCTCGACGACAGCGGCCAGAGCGAACGCATCCTGCTCAGCGAGCTACGCCTCGGCGAGCGGATTCTGGTGCAGGCCGGCTCGATTCTGCCGGCGGATGGCAAGATCATCGACGGCCAGTCGAGCATCGACGAATCACTGCTGACCGGCGAATACCTGCCGCAACCGCGCATACCGGGCGACGTGGTCACCGCCGGCACGCTCAACGTTGAAGGCGCGTTGACCGTGGAAGTACAGGCGCTGGGTCAAGACACACGCCTTTCGGCCATCGTCCGCCTGCTCGACCGCGCCCAAGCGGAAAAACCGCGACTGGCAGAAATCGCCGACCGTGCCGCGCAATGGTTTTTGCTGGTATCGCTGATCGCGGCGGCCGCCATTGGCCTGTTGTGGTGGGAACTGGATTCGTCGCGAGCATTCTGGATTGTCCTCGCCATGCTGGTTGCCACCTGCCCGTGCGCCCTGTCGCTGGCAACGCCGACCGCCCTCACCGCCGCCACCGGCACCCTGCACAAACTCGGGTTGCTGCTGACGCGCGGCCATGTGCTGGAAGGTTTGAATCAGATCGACACAGTGATCTTCGACAAGACCGGCACCCTTACCGAAGGCCGACTGGTGCTGCGTTCGATTCGCCCACTCGGCGCGCACGACAGCGATGAATGCCTGAGCCTCGCCGCCGCCCTGGAGAACCGTTCAGAACACCCGATTGCCCGCGCTTTCGGCCGTGCGCCGCTGGCCGCTGAAGAAGTCCACAGCACGCCGGGGCTTGGCCTCGAAGGCTTGGTGGGCGGACAGCGTTTGCGCATCGGCCAGGCAGAATTTGTCTGCGCCCTCAGCGGTGCGAACGTGCCCGGCATGCCGGACGAGGCCGGCCAATGGTTGCTGCTCGGCGACACTCAAGGGCCACTGGCGTGGTTCGTCCTCGACGATCGCTTGCGTGATGACGCTCCGGCGCTGCTCGCCGCGTGCAAGGCGCGTGGCTGGCGGACGCTGCTCTTGTCCGGTGACAGCTCGCCGATGGTCGCCAGTGTGGCGGCGGAACTGGGCATTGATGAGGCTCGCGGCGGTCTGCGTCCGGACGACAAACTGCAAGTCCTGCAACAACTGCACAAGGAAGGTCGCAAAGTGCTGATGCTCGGTGACGGCGTCAACGACGTGCCGGTGCTGGCTGCCGCTGATATCAGCGTGGCCATGGGTTCAGCCACCGATCTGGCGAAAACCAGCGCCGATGCGGTGTTGCTGTCCAATCGCCTCGACGCCCTGGTCCAAGCCTTCACACTCGCACGGCGCACCCGCCGGGTAATCATCGAGAACCTGCTGTGGGCCGCGCTGTACAATGGCCTCATGTTGCCGTTCGCCGCCCTCGGCTGGATCACTCCGGTGTGGGCCGCCGTCGGCATGTCGATCAGTTCGTTGACCGTGGTGCTCAATGCCCTGCGCCTGACTCGCCTGCCGAGTTCGTCGCCCGTCAGCACCCGGTCAGAAACCCGCCCGCTGCCGGCCTGAGCCGCGCGAGCCTGGAGTAAAGATGCCAGCTCTCTACGTGATGATCCCGGCCGCCCTGCTGATCGTGGCCATCGCCGTTTACATCTTCTTCTGGGCAGTGGACAGCGGTCAGTACGACGACCTCGACGGTCCGGCGCACAGCATCCTCTTCGATGATCAGGATCCGAAACACACCGCTGCCGTGGACGAAGCCAACGCCAGCAAACCGGACGACAAGGCCCCACCCCATGCTTGAACTGGCGCCATTGCTGGTCTCGGCATTGATCCTCGGCCTGCTCGGTGGCGGCCACTGCCTGGGCATGTGCGGCGGCTTGATGGGGGCGCTGACCCTGGCGATTCCCAAGGAACAGCGCAGTCGGCGCTTTCGTTTGCTGCTGGCGTACAACCTTGGGCGAATCCTCAGTTATGCCACCGCAGGATTGCTGATTGGCCTTGCAGGCTGGGCGGTCGCGAACAGCCCAGCCGCATTGTTCATGCGCGTGCTGGCCGGACTACTGCTGATCGCCATGGGTTTGTATCTGGCCGGTTGGTGGAGCGGACTGACGCGCATTGAAAGTCTCGGACGCGGTTTGTGGCGTTACATCCAACCCGTCGCCAACCGCTTGCTGCCGGTATCGAGTTTGCCTCGTGCGCTATTGCTTGGCGCGCTGTGGGGCTGGCTGCCGTGCGGACTGGTTTACAGCACGTTGTTGTGGTCGGCGAGTCAGGGCAATGCGCTGGACAGTGCATTGTTGATGCTTGCGTTTGGCCTCGGCACCTGGCCGGTGCTGCTCGCCACGGGCCTCGCGGCAGAACGCGTCACCGCCATTTTGCGCAAACGAAGTGTGCGCATGGCCGGAGGGTTGCTGGTGATCCTGTTCGGCATATGGACATTGCCCGGGCCGCATCAACATTGGTTGATGGGGCATTAGATCGGCGGCGCGGCCTTCGCGAGCAAGCTCGCTCCCACAGGGGATTTAAGGCGTACACAAAATCTGTGGGAGCGAGCTTGCTCGCGAAGAGGCCTGCATGATCAACACACCTCTCCCCGTTGATGCAAATCAACAGCCCCACCACCGCACCCCGATAGACTCGCTCACACTGCCAGCCTATCCGGGGGAACGCCCGCATGCTCGACGCCATTCGTTGGGACTCTGATCTGATCCGCCGCTACGACCTGGCGGGGCCGCGCTACACCTCTTATCCGACGGCTGTGCAATTTCACAGTCAAGTCGGCACCTTCGACCTGTTCCATGCCCTGCGCGACAGCCGCAAAGCCCTGCGCCCCTTATCGCTATACGTGCATGTGCCGTTCTGCGCGAACATTTGCTACTACTGCGCCTGCAATAAGGTCATCACCAAGGATCGCGGTCGTGCGTTGCCGTACTTGCAGCGGCTGGAGCAGGAGATCCAGTTGATCGCCTGCCACCTCGACCCCGCGCAAAAAGTCGAGCAACTGCACTTTGGTGGCGGTACGCCGACCTTTCTCAGCCACGACGAACTGCGTCAGTTGATGGCGCACCTGCGCAAGCATTTCAATCTGCTGGATGACGACTCCGGCGATTACGGCATCGAGATCGACCCGCGTGAAGCCGACTGGTCGACCATGGGCCTGCTGCGCGAACTGGGTTTCAACCGGGTCAGCATCGGCCTGCAAGACCTCGATCCGGCGGTGCAGCGTGCGGTCAATCGCCTGCAAAGTCTGGAAGAAACCCGTGCGGTGATCGACGCCGCGCGCACCCTGCAGTTTCGCTCGATCAATATCGATCTGATCTACGGCTTGCCCAAGCAGACCCCGGAAAACTTCGCCCGCACCGTCGAGGAAGTGATCAGCCTGCAACCGGATCGGCTCTCGGTGTTCAACTATGCGCACCTGCCGGAACGTTTCATGCCGCAGCGGCGGATCAATGGCAATGAGTTACCGGCGCCCGCGCAGAAACTGGAAATGCTCGAACGCACCATCGAACAGCTCACCGCCGCCGGTTATCGCTACATCGGCATGGACCACTTTGCCCTGCCCGACGATGAGCTGGCCATTGCCCAAGAGGAGGAAACCCTGCAACGCAACTTCCAGGGTTACACCACCCACGGCCATTGCGACTTGATTGGTCTGGGGGTTTCCGCAATCAGCCAGATCGGCGACCTGTACTGCCAGAACAGCAGCGATCTCAACGAGTACCAGAACACCCTCGCCGCCGCACAACTGGCGACCAGCCGTGGCCTGGTGTGCAACGCCGATGATCGCTTGCGCCGAGCGGTGATCCAGCAGTTGATCTGCAATTTCAGCCTGGAATTCGCCGAGATCGAGCAGCAGTTCAACATCGATTTTCAGGGTTATTTCGGCGCGCTATGGCCGCAACTGCAAGGCATGGCCAGCGATGGCCTGATCGAGCTGGATCGCGAACGAATCGCCGTGTTGCCGGCGGGGCGTCTGCTGGTGCGCTCGGTATGCATGGTGTTTGATGCCTACCTTGAGCAGCAAACCCGCCAGCGTTTCTCGCGGGTGATTTAGTTTTTCGTCAGCAGCGAACCGACTTTAAGATTCTGATCCGACGTCAGGCCCGACTGCCCGACCACTTTGGACAAGGCCAGATTGGCGGTGATCAGCCCAGTGTTCAACGCAGCAATGGCGCCGCGCAGAGCCGCGAGTTTGTTGATCTTTTCTTCGTTGGAAAGGCGTTTGTCGGTCATGACCGCTTCGATGAGTGCCTTTTTCTCGGCGATCTGTTTTTGCAACTTGCGGATCATCTTCAGCAATTGCTGGATGTTCTCAGGCAGCCCGCTGTCGTCGATGTCGCTGTTTTCGCCACCGACACTGGCGGCTTTTTCAATCGAGGCACCGGACAGCGACACTTTGACGCCCTCGACCAAGGTCGGGGTTGCCTCTTCGGTCGAGCCTGCTTCCCGTGCATTGTCTAAAGAGGTTTTAAACGTTTCCGGCATTGCCGCAACGTCGCTGCTACCGGGGCCCAGCGTGCCAATGGCGGCCATCGAAGCGTTCCTTGTATGCGTTCTGATACCTGTTTATCGGCGGCTGGCCCTGCGGCTTTACACCTGTAGGGCAAAGTCGCCCCAGACTGGCCTCAATGTCCTCCCGTGGGTTACCCTTACGGCTTATGTGTGTTTTCCCACAAGGATTAAAGAAATGTCCGAGCCAGTTAAACTGCGCGCTCATAACCAGGCCCATTGCAAGGATTGCAGCCTGGCCCCTCTCTGCCTGCCACTTTCTCTGAATCTGGAAGACATGGATGCGCTGGACGAAATCGTTAAACGCGGCCGCCCACTGAAAAAGGGCGAGTTCCTGTTCCGCCAGGGCGACACGTTCGATTCCGTTTATGCAGTACGCTCCGGCGCCCTGAAGACCTTCAGCCTGAGCGACAGCGGCGAAGAACAGCTCACCGGGTTCCACCTGCCGAGCGAACTGGTCGGCCTGTCCGGCATGGACACCGAGAAACACCCGGTCTCCGCCCAGGCACTGGAAACCACCTCTGTCTGCGAAATCCCTTTTGAACGTCTCGATGAACTGGCCCTGCAATTGCCGCAGCTGCGCCGCCAGTTGATGCGCGTGATGAGCAGGGAAATCCGCGACGACCAGCAAATGATGTTGCTGCTGTCGAAGAAAACCGCTGACGAGCGCATAGCGACGTTCTTGGTCAATCTGTCCGCGCGCTTCCGCGCTCGCGGCTTCTCGGCCAATCAGTTCCGCCTGAGCATGTCGCGCAATGAAATCGGTAACTACCTCGGCCTGGCGGTGGAAACCGTGTCTCGCGTGTTCACGCGCTTCCAGCAAAACGAGCTGATCGCCGCCGAGGGCAAGGAGATTCACATCCTCGACCCGATCCAGCTCTGCGCGCTGGCCGGTGGCTCGCTCGAAGGTTAATGTCGATCCGCGGTTGAGCGAAGCGTTTCAGCCGCGGGTATACTGCGCCGTTTGCAGCCCTGCCAGGACACCTCGACGATGGTCTTCGACTCCTTCGACATCAAATCGCTTATCCGCCCTGTGATCGACTTCCCGAAACCGGGTGTGATCTTTCGCGACATCACCCCGCTGTTCCAGTCGCCGACGGCCCTGCGCCTGGTGATGGACAGCTTCGCCCACCGCTATGTGGAAGCCGACTTCACCCACATCGGCGCGATGGATGCCCGGGGCTTTCTGATCGGCTCGGTGCTGGCGTATCAGTTGAACAAGCCGCTGGTGCTGTTCCGCAAGCAAGGCAAACTGCCGGCGGACGTGCTGGCCGAGGGTTACGCGACCGAGTACGGCGAAGCGTTCCTGGAAGTACACGCCGACAGCCTGTGTGAAGGCGACTCGGTAGTGATGTTCGATGATTTGATCGCCACTGGCGGCACGCTGATCGCGGCAGCCAACCTGATTCGCCGCATGGGCGCGCGGGTGCATGAGGCGGCGGCGATCATTGATTTGCCTGAGCTGCAAGGTTCGCAGCGCCTGCAGGACATGGGTATCCCTACTTTCTGCCTGACGCAGTTTGCACTGACTGATAAGTAAGCGGCGCCTGTTCCATCGCTTTCGCGAGCAAGCTCGCTCCCACATGGGAACGCATTCCAACTGTGGGAGCGAGCTTGCTCGCGAAGGGGCCGGCAGCCTCACTGCAAAACCTATAGCCCCATCTGCTTGCTGATGATCTCGTTCATCACCTCCCGCGTCCCGCCGCCAATCGACAGAATGCGGTTATCCCGATACAGCCGCTCCACCAGACTCTCGCGCATATACCCCAACCCACCAAGAATCTGCACCGCCTCGGTGGTGATTCGGTCCGAGGTATCCGTGGCAAAATTCTTCGCCATGGAAATCTCTTTGATCACGCTCTGCCCCGCCGCCATCTTCGCCGCTTGCCGGTAAGTGAACTCCCGTGAAACCTCCAGCGCAGTCGCCATTTCGGCGAGGCGATGCTTGATTACCTGAAACTTGCCGATCGGTTTGCCAAACGCTTCACGCTCCCGCGCCCATTTCAGGCTCTGTTCCAGCGCAAGTTGTGAGGTCATGTTGGCCATCAGCGCCAGCGCCAGTCGTTCGCTTTGAAAATTGCCCATGATGCAGGCGAAGCCCATGTTCTCGGCGCCGATAAGATTTCCCACAGGCACGCGGCAATCGTCGAAGAACAATTCGGCGGTGTCCGACGCCCACCAACCCATCTTTTTCAACTGACGGCCAACGGTGAAGCCCGGCGTGCCCTTTTCGATCAACAACAGGCTGATGCCGCCGAAACCCGGCGCACCGGTGCGCACCGCAACGGTGTAGAAATCCGCGCGCACGCCACTGGTGATAAAGGTTTTGCTGCCGTTGACACGATAGACATCGCCGTCGCGCACGGCGCGGGTTTGCAGGTTGGCGACGTCGGAACCGCCGCCTGGTTCGGTGACCGCCAGGGCGCTGATCTTTTCGCCGCTGAGCACTGGCGGCACAACCCGATCACGCACCTCGGGACGGGCCCATTTGACGATCGGTGGCAGGCCGATATCCAGCGAGCCGAGACCCGCTACCAGGCCGCCAGAGCCGCAGCGCATCAATTCCTCACTGGCGGCGACCTTGGCGAACACATCGCCTTCATGGCTACCTCCCAGCGTCTCCGGGTAACCGATGCCAAGGATGCCCGCCGCGCCAGCCTTCAGGTACAGCTCGCGGGGGAAGCTTTCCGCTTCTTCCCACTGGTCGATGTCCGGCAGGATCTCGCGCTCGACGAAACGCCTGACGCTGTCGCGGACCAATTGGTGGCTGGGGTCGAAGTATTCCTGAAAGGCAGGCATGGGCGAGCTCCACGGAAGGGTTCGCCGAACTTAACCGAGCGCTTGCTTGGTTTTCAACAAGATTGTGGATGTGAAGCTCGGAAACCGAGTCGCATCGATCGCGAGCAGGCTCACTCCTACAGGGGAACGCATTCCAAATGTAGGAGTGAGCCTGCTCGCGATGAGGCCAGAACAGGCATTACAGTATTAGAGAGAAATCGGTTTCCGCCCGGCAAACGAATGCGCCAGCGTGCCGCCATCGACCAGCTCCAGTTCACCACCCAACGGCACGCCGTGGGCAATCCGCGAAGCGATCAGGCCTTTGTTGCTCAGCAGCTGCGCGATGTAATGCGCCGTCGCTTCACCTTCCACCGTCGGGTTGGTCGCGAGGATGACTTCGGTAAACGTCCCCGCTTCTTCGATTCGCGTCATCAACTGCGGAATGCCGATCGCCTCAGGGCCCAAGCCATCAAGCGGCGACAAATGCCCCTTGAGCACAAAGTAGCGCCCACGGAAGCCAGTCTGTTCGACCGCATAGACATCCATCGGCCCTTCCACCACACACAGCAACGTATCGTCACGGCGGGTATCGGCGCATTGCGGACACAGATCGTCTTCGGTCAGCGTGCGGCACTGGCGGCAGTGACCGACCCCTTCCATGGCCTGGCTGAGGGCCTGGGCCAGGCGCAAACCGCCGCTGCGGTCACGCTCAAGCATCTGCAACGCCATGCGCTGGGCGGTCTTCTGACCCACGCCCGGCAAGGTGCGCAGCGCGTCGATCAGTTGGCGAATCAAAGGGCTGAAGCTCATGGGTAAAAAGTCCGACAAAACAACGAGACGCGGTTTATACCCGCGCCTCTGGCCAGCGTCAAATACTCAGTCCTGGGCGACCTTCACCACCAGTTTGCCGAAGTTGCGCCCCTCCAGCAGACCGATAAACGCCTCGGGCGCCTGCTCCAGGCCTTCCACCACGTCCTCACGGAATTTGACCTTGCCCTCGCGCACCCACGGCACCATGTGGCTGATGAATTCCGGCTGACGATCACCGTAGTCGTCGAACACGATGAAGCCTTGAATCCGCACGCGCTTGGTCAGCAGTGTGCGTTGCAGCATCGGCAGGCGATCCGGGCCTTGCGGCGCTTCGGAGGCGTTGTAACCAGCGATCAGACCGCACAACGGAATGCGCGCCTTGGGATTGAGCAGCGGCACCACGGCATCGAACACATGACCACCGACATTCTCGTAGTAGATGTCGATGCCATTGGGGCAGGCCTTGGCCAGTTGCTCGGCGAAGTCGGCGGCTTTGTGATCGATGCAGGCATCGAAACCCAGCTCTTCAACCACGTACTTGCACTTCTCGGCACCGCCGGCCACACCGACCGCGCGCAGGCTTTTGATCTTCGCCACCTGGCCGACCACCGAGCCCACCGCGCCGGACGCCGCAGCGACAACGAGGGTTTCACCTTCCTTCGGCTGGCCAATGTCCATCAGGCCCATGTACGCGGTCATCCCCGGCATGCCCAACACGCCCAGCGCCATTGAAGGACTCGGCAGCCCGGCAGGGATCGGGATGATGTTGCGACCGTCGCTGATGCTGTGGCTCTGCCAACCGGTCGCGCCGACCACCAGATCGCCTTTATGGAATTTTGGATGACGCGAATCCTCGACACGGCTGACCGCGCCGCCGGTCATCACTTCGCCGATTTGCACCGGCGCGGCGTAGGACGGCGCGTCGCTCATGCGCCCGCGCATGTAGGGATCGAGGGACAGATAGAGGGTTTTCAGCAGCACCTCGCCGTCCTGCAGATCCGGCAGAGCTTCGCGTTCGAGGCGGAAGTTTTCCGGGGTCGGCGCACCGATCGGGCGTGAGGCGAGGACAAAGCGCTGGTTGAGGGTGAGAGGGTCGGACATGTCAGCGTCTCCTGTGAAGGGTGAATTCAGCGGGTATAGGGAGCAGACCGTTGAGGCTTTTGCGCGTTCGATGTTTATTCAGTTGGCCGGGATTGATCGTTCCCATGCTCCGCGTGGGAACGCCGCATCGGACGCTCCGCGTTCGGCTCTGGACTTGGAACGCGGAGCGTCCCGGGCTGCATTCCCACGCAGAGCGTGGGAACGATCAGTCGGAAACAAAAATGCCAGGCGCGATGCCTGGCATTTTGTGTAGCTCATCTGTCGCCGAATGGCGAATCAGAATGGCAGTTTCATACCGGCAGGCAGGTTCATGCCGGCGGTCATGTTGCCCATTTTGTCCTGGCTGTTTTTCTCGATCTTGCGCACAGCGTCGTTGACGGCAGAGGCGATAACCGCTTCCAGCATCTCTTTGTCATCTTCGCTCATGCCTTCGACCAGGCTTGGGTCGATGCTGACGCTTTTGACGTCGTGACGACCGGTCATCACCACGGTGACCATATCGCCGCCGGCCTTACCGGTGACTTCGGCGTTGGCCAGTTCTTCCTGCATCTTGGCCATTTTTTCCTGCATCTGCTGCGCCTGCTTCATCAGGCCGGCCATGCCACCTTTCATCATGGGAATCACCTCAAAAGTACTTGGATCAAAACAGCGCCCGGCCAGCGAGGCCGGGCACCTTCAGTTATTAGCCTTGGGCGACCAAGGCGTCGACAGGTTCAATAGTATCGTGTCGCACCACCGCGCCGAACTGCTGAACCATCTGCTGGATGAACGGATCGCCGTGGATCGACTCCTCCGCCTCGCGCTGACGGTTGGCGCGGCGGCGGGACGCGGCCTGGGCCGGGGTTTCCTGCTCGGGCTTGATCAGCTCGATGGTCAGGGTCAGCGTGCGACCGTGGAACTGGTTCAACGCATCGTTCAGACGCCGCTGCTGCGTGGCATTGAACAGTGCACTGTGCGCCGGGTCGAGGTGCATCAGCCAATGGTCGCCATCGACGGCGATCAATGTGCAGTTGGCGGCGATGCTGCCAGTCATGCCGGAGATCGGCAGTTTCGGGAACAGCTCCAGCCATTGCAACGCCAGACCGGTGGCCGGTGCCGCAGCCGGTTCTGGCTCAGGTTCCGGGGCCGGCTCGGCGGCGTGTTCGCTGGCCAGTTCGTCGAGGTAGCTGTACGCCGAATCCATGTCCGGCTCGATGTAATCCTCATCCAGCGGCGGCTCGTCATCCAGGTCCATGCCCGGGGTGGCGGCATCGACGTCGGCGACCGACGGCTCGGGAATCGGTGCGGCAGCCCATTCTGGAGCCTCCGGAACGACGCTGTCCGGGGTCGGCAACGGCATCGGCGGCAACTCGGGTTGCTCGGCGGTGGTTTCCAGCACCGGTTCGACGGCGGGTTGCTGCGCGGGTTCGGGCTCTGGCTCTGCCTCGGGTTCTACCGGGTCATTCCACGGCAGATCGACGACAGCTTCGGCAACGACAGGTGCAGGTTCAGGTTCTGGCGCGGCAACAGGAGCAACCGGCGCGGGCTCGGGAGCCGGCGCGGGTGCAGCGACGGGCGTCGGCGCTGGAACGGGAGCCGGCGCAACCGCCGCAGCAACTACCGGCGCAGGTTTAGGCGCGGCAGCCACGGAGTTTGCGGAATCAACTGTGGCCTGGCTGATCCCCACTGGCTTTAGCGGTTGCCTCGGGGCGTCCGCCGTATCAGCGGGCCGGAAGGCGAGCATCCGCAGCAGGACCATTTCGAACCCGCCGCGCGGATCCGGCGCCAACGGCAAATCGCGGCGACCGATCAGGCCCATCTGGTAATAGAACTGCACGTCTTCGGCCGGCAAGGCCTGCGCCAATGCCAGCACGCGATCGCGGTCGCCATGGCCGTTGTCGACACCTTCCGGCAACGCCTGAGCGATGGCCACGCGGTGCAGCACGTTGAGAATTTCCGAGAGCACGCCGTTCCAGTCCGGGCCTTGTTCAGCCAGGTGACGCACGGCTTCGAGCAACGCCTTGGCGTCGCCTTCGATCAACGAATGCAGGACGTCGTAGACCTGACCGTGATCCAGCGTACCGAGCATCGCCCGCACATCCGTGGCCAGAACCTTTCCCTCACCGAAGGCGATGGCCTGATCGGTCAGGCTCATGGCGTCTCGCATCGAACCGTCAGCGGCGCGACCGAGCAACCACAGTGCATCGTCTTCGAACGGCACGTTTTCGGCGGTCAGTACGTGGGTCAAATGCTCGACCACACGCTCGGGCGTCATGTTCTTCAGCGAGAACTGCAGGCAGCGCGACAAAATCGTTGCCGGAAGTTTCTGCGGATCAGTGGTCGCGAGGATGAACTTGACGTACGGCGGTGGCTCTTCGAGGGTTTTCAGCAGCGCATTGAAGGAATGGCTGGAAAGCATGTGCACTTCGTCGATCAGGTAGACCTTGAAGCGCCCACGGCTCGGCGCGTACTGCACGTTGTCGAGCAGCTCGCGGGTGTCTTCGACCTTGGTGCGGCTCGCGGCGTCGATCTCGATCAGGTCGACGAAGCGACCCTCGTCGATTTCCCGGCACACCGAGCACTCGCCGCAGGGGCTGGAAGTGATACCTGTCTCACAGTTCAGGCATTTGGCAATGATCCGCGCAATCGTGGTTTTACCCACCCCACGCGTACCGGTGAACAGGTACGCATGGTGCAGCCGCTGGCTGTCCAAGGCATTGATCAGAGCCTTGAGCACATGGGTCTGGCCGACCATTTCGCGGAACGAGCGCGGACGCCATTTACGTGCAAGAACCTGATAACTCATCGAAAACCGTCGCAACGAAGGAAGCTGAAGCGGCTAATGCTAGCGGAGCAAGGGCAAAATTGCATCCGGTGTCCTCGTCTAATATGGCTAAGCTGCATCAGCAGAGGCTTTTATCGGCTCGGGATCGGGAATTACCGGAGCGTTTATGCGGTGGGCCGTGGGGGCGTTGCTGGGAATCAGCCTGAATGTGACGGCAGCGGAAAACCCGTTGCGCTTCGCCATGCCCGACAGCTGGGCGATGCCGATGGTGCAATACGAACGCGGCCGCCCGACCCAGGGCATTCTTTACGACCTGATGCTCAGCCTGGCCACGCAGGTCGGCGTACCGGCGCAATTTCACGTCCTGCCCCGCGCCCGCGTGCAGAGCGCGATGGAACACGGCGAGATTGATGTGCGCTGCTATGCCGCGCAGTCGTGGCTGCCGAATCAGTCGGGGGATTACATCTGGAGTCTGCCGTTGTTCTTCCAGCGCGATCTGTTGATCAGCCGCAAGGATCAACCGACCAGCACAGACCCCACGCACCTGCCCCGCCAATCCATCGGCACCGTTCTTGGCTACACCTACCCGACCCTGCAACCGTTATTCGACGCTGATCGGTTGCAACGTGAAGATGCGCGCAATCAAGAGCAGGTGTTGGAGAAGCTGCTGGCCGGACGTTATCGCTATGCAGTGAGCAATCAGTGGACGCTGGACTGGTTCAACCAGCGATTGATGCCTGAGCAGCAACTGCAAGGTGTCGCCGTGTTGCAGGAGCAGAAGGTGGGTTGTTATGTGAGGAATGATCCGAAGGTGCCGGTGCAACGGATATTGCGCACGTTGCTGCGGATGAAAATGTCGGGGGAGATTGATCAGATTATCCGGCTCTATACGGGCAGCTCGGAACCAGGTTTCTAACCCACTAAATGAAAAAAGGGACTCATGCATGAGTCCCTTGTTCAAACCAACTGGCAATTAAAGCAGAGCGCAAGAACCAGACATCGGGATCTTCGCTACATCACCTTTGCCTACACACAATAGTGTGACTTTCGCTCCCTTCTTCAGCGAAGCCAGTGAATTGGCATCACTCTTTTCGAAAGAAAACTGCGGCTCCATGAACTGATTCACACCACCACGCAATGTGAGGTATGGATTACCCATGAAGTCAGTATTGATGTCTGTGACAGTACCCGACACCTTGAATTTTTTATCTTTAAACTTCTGATCGGCAGCGACTGTGTTCTCGTTGTAAGCAACAGCGATATCACGTGCAGTCACAGCCGGTGTGGCAGCCAATTCCTGTTTTGCTTTTTCAAGCTCTGCTTCTGCACGTACTTTTTTCGCGTCGGCGAGCGCCACTGCTTCCGCTTGTTTCTGCTCCGGAGACTTCATCGCATTGCTGATGAAGCCGATAACAAAAAGTACACCTATGATAATGCCGACCCATTTAAACAGTTTTTTCACGCCTTTCTTCCTCTGATAGTTGAGTTTTCCGTTACCGCGTCATGTCCGATTGCCGGTGCTGCCTGACGATTTCAAACGAACCGATTCTCTAGAATCGGTTCGTTTGATGCAAGGCCAGTTGCCATCATTGGTGCCAGAAGCATTGAGCCGTGCTAGGGCTTGGCAAAATCCCACTGGCACTGCTTCAGCCGATCTACGTCGGTGCCACTCTCTTTTCGCATATCAATGTTGCCGTCCGCGTCAAGATAGATATCCGTGTTAGGCCATTTGGGCGTGATGCTGATGCAATGATTACGTCCGCCTTCTTTACTCCACCACGAAAACTCCATGAAGAATTCGTCGTCTGGAAGGAAGAAACCATTGTCCATCGCCCCGCCACCAGGACGCATGCCGCCTTTGTAAATACGATCTTGCACATTCCAGATATACCGGAACTCATTTTGTCCTGCTTTAGAGTAATGAACGTTCACCGTCGGCAAAGCGATGTCCCAGTGAGTAATAGCGAGATACACAAGAGGTATCCACAGCACTCGTATGAACCATGTCCGCCGCTTACTGACAGTTGTGGGCACGGATTCCATCTCCCCAACTCCCCGGTGGTACTGCAACAACTTCATCCATGATCATCTTCGCGGTCACTCCGCCTGCGGGATACTGTTCGGCGAGCTTAATCCCGATTTGAATCGATACCCTATCGGCAACGTCATCCCATGATCGCGGCGCATACCATGGGCTTGCCGTTGTGTGTGGGCCAGGATGCACTCTCCTCTCTTCAGGCTTGTTCAGCTCGCCAGCTTTGGTGGCTGCGTCGGACAAAAGCTGCGCAACGCCAGCTCCGTCCAATAGCTCGCTCTCGGACATGCCTGCTATGACTCCGACATACCCATAATGGATGTTCGACCAGATATCGTAGAAGTAATCGTAGGCCCCCTGTTTGTGGTAAACGCCAACAAAAAGCTTGCGGAGCTTCGGCTTATGATCCCAGTCCATTCTCGGACCTACTTTACTTGCCCAGATTGTCCAAGCGGCGATTATGTCCATGTAATTACCGAGGAGTCGGGCAACTGGCCGACCCACGCCTTTTAGCGACGAAGGCTGTCTGTCTGGCGAAGCAGGATCATAGTTGTAGAGCTTTTGCATCGATGAGACTTCCGGGCTCAGGATATTTCGATTCATCTCACCTGCAATGTAGTTAGCCAGAGGTTCCATTTGGTCAGGATGGTTGCACAAGGTAGGTTGCTCTTTATCCACATTCTGTTTTGCGCTCGGAGTGCCTGTATCTACAAGCGCGTTGGCGGCAACAGCCTTTTCTTTCAGTTGCGGATCAGCAAGAAGCGTGGCCATCTTCTCCTCGTCAACCGTACCATTGGGGCGAACCGCTCCAAGTGCCATGAAGTTGATGATGGTTGCCCCTCCAGCTCCCCCCATGACAAAACCACCACCAACATCACCTGATCCGCTAATGATCGTTCCTCCATGACTTGTAGGGCTTCCCAAATGAGCCATGGGGCGGCCATTGACCAGAATCGAGGGAAACCCCGTGGTGATGACCGCGCCGCATCCGCAAGTGTCACCAACACGGGCAGATCCCATGAAGTTGATATTGGTATCAGAAGAAGCAGATGCGATTGGGGTTGTACCATGCCCCGGTAATGGGCAGACATGCTTGTCTCCCAATCGAGCTGAGGAAATCATTCGTCGTCCTTGTGTCGAGCATCAAACCTCCGTCATTGGAGGTGAAAGCGTTTTGAAGCGCCGCGAGAGTACCGCACACATCGGCGAGTGGCCTTTAGGAAAATTCCGAATTGGGGGCAAGAATTGCCTGAGATCGCATTTCCACCCTCTGTAGGTGCCGACCGGCCCTCAGTAACGCATAGAGGCAATTAGTGGGGAGCCCCCCCCCGATATGGAATTGGTCGCTAACAGGAAAGATCTATAGTGAGACGAGAAGTCGCAGCCTAAAAAATACTCGCAAAATCCTGTACAGCTCGGTGTTGCCACGATATTTCGCAGCCCACAAAAGGAAATTGATCAATAACCGTGCGATTCACGAAATTTTTGCTTTCGACCTTCATGACCGTCCACCCATTCAACGACATCCATTGGAACGTAAAGCTTTACCTTGGCGCGAGAGATTGCAATGTATACGGCGCAAATCCTCCGATCAAACTCATAGGCATCCCTGAACCGCTCTTTGGTGAGCAACTCTGGAGTCAAGAGAACTTCATCGAACTCCATACCTCCCGCTCCCTCTGCAAGCATCAACATGCAGCACTTATCGGAGCGACCGATCATTCTGTTCAAACGAGTCAGATCGGCAATCTTGAAACCTTTCTCGAGTTCAGCCTTAACCCAGAGAAACGACAGATCGAATTGGTTGGCGTCGCAAACTTGCTGCCAATCAGTCATATCACTGAAATACCGATGCGCCCCATTCGGGATGGCATCGACACTGTAAAAATCCGGCTTGAACAATGCGATAGCGGTAGTCATGAAACGCTTGAGGTCATCCTCTGAGCCTTCCGAAAAGCTAAACGCGCAATTTGCATCGTGCAAGGAGATGGCCCACTTCACCGTGTCCCAAGGTGACGCCGTCAAAACCACACAACCCTCTGGTGGAACGAAACCTTGTGGGTAGATTTCTATACCGACGTCAGCGTCACGAGCACCTTCGAATGGAATCTTGCTCTTCTCCGTGTGAAGGGAAATCAACGGATTGACCAAGCGCTCGACATTGCGACCTGAGCGTACGGAATAGCAGACATCGCTTTGCCGCACCTCGCGTTTTCTTTTGACTACGTCACGATTGGCATGCTGATACTCATCTCCCAAAGTTATCAGTACCTGACGGCCGCGATCGATTATCTGTAGGAGCGATGCAGGAATGTCCTGGCTCTCGTCAATCAGAATATGCGTGTATCGGGCAGGAACCGCACATCCTGCCAGACTTGCACGTTTTATCATTAACAAGGCTTCGAGTTCTGTTCCAGCAACCCATGTCGGATTTGCCGTGAGATAGACCCATAGCCGGCTTGAATACTCGAGAAGCACCTTGGAATCCAGGCTAGACAAAGCGCACTTGAAATGAGGGAAATGTTTGGCCGATAGAGTGTGGTCCGTAGAGCCGCAATAAAGCTCAATCACCTTGAGGCAGACATTCAGGGCTTCCTGACCATTGCGGGCCTGGAAACCGAGGATATTCAATTCCCGCGAAAGGGCCTGCTTGCTCGGCCCTCTCGACGAAGCATTTGCTGCTCTGGGCGTGAATTCATGCATAAGTTTCCGCGCAAAGGCCTCGAAGGTTGCACATGAGCTTCCCTTACCTGCACCTCCAATGCGCTCACGCAGGGTTTCTAACTTTTCCTTCGTACGCGCCAAAACCAACGTACCACCAGGTAGCAGGCACTCCATCAAGACTCCCAGCAGGTGGCTCTTTCCTATTCCCGCGTAACCTTGAACGTGCAGGTCCTCATCCAGATTTGCGCGAAAGGTTCTGACCAACTTGTCTTGCGCAGCACTCAACCAACGCTCACGGCGCTTGGGCGTGACCATTTGCTGGCTGAAGGGATTATGAATCTTATGGTGGCGAATTTTGTACCCGACATCCCATTTACCATCAGGCATCAGATATTCCTGCGCCGAAACTTCATCAGCCAAGAGGAAACGCAGATTCATATGCTTGAGAGCATTCAGGCCACAGGACAACTTGTCAGTGTTGAACAACCGTTGCGCTTCGGACAGTAAACCTGCCCCCCCCGAACGGCGAGAGTCGACGCCCCACGCTATAAGCTTGACCAGAATTTTCTCAGCTGCGACAGCATTCAGGTCTTTTTCATCCGCCTGTGCCAAATTTTGAATGACCAGCACCGCCGCCAGTTCCGGCTCGGTTAAGGCGCCGAGATTTTTTTCGCCACCTTCCAGAAGCAAGCTCGCGCACACTTCCTCTGTAACGGGCAGAAAAGTAGGACTGGATAAATCAAAATGTTCCGGGTGCATAAGGCCTCATAGTCAAGGTAGGGAACGTCACAAGTTCAATCCCAGTCATGGTTTTCATTCATTTCGGGATCATCCTCCTCTGGATCGTCTGTTGACCAGAGACCACGATCTTCAAACACCCGCACCACTTCATTTCGGATCGGCGTGACATGGCGAACATCATTGAGCCAACCCAATTCAACCAATCTAGATCGTACCTCCCCTATCGGCACTCCCAGAGTTGTGCTCAAGCGGTAAAGAATTCTTTCGGCGATTTGAATATTGTCATCCTGATGATCTACATAGATGACACCATGCCCGCGCCACTTCACCTCATAATGATCAAGTAATGGCGCTAAGTACTCTGCCAAGGTTTCCTTCGCCATCCATTGCGAATCACTCATGACTGGCGCCATCGTTAACGCGAAGCTCGAAGTTATAGTCACCCAAGGTGCCCGACATTTTTCCGGGATATCTGTTGCTCTCTTTGGAGATACCTGCCCCTTTAGCATCGACTTGCCCCTGCAACTCAAAGACTGCTATTTCGAGTAGTCTGATTAAGTTTTGAGGGTTCTCGGCAGTCACGCGCAACTGCAGATCAAGTCTCCCCGCAACCGCTTGAATTGAAGATTGGGTATACGGTACCGAATCGAAGGGCATGGCTTGTTGAAGATCATCAACGTTACTGCCCGAAGCGCCACTCAAAATCGCAGCATGCTCCTCGTCCATGAGGTCAAGCACCCTCGAAAGCTCAAGGGTCTTGTCTGGATGCAATTGCATCTGTTCCTTGATCTCTAAACGGCGAAGCTGCCAGTCCCGAATTTTTCTTTGGGTCGAGTTATCCATTTCACCCACTTCGACTAATTTTCAATGCTGGGGTGCAGAGTATGACAGCCTTCATATCCGGTGGCTGGAAGGACGTGTAAAGCGAGTCGGATAATTTGTTACAACACTGCGGCGCCATCGCGAGCAGGCTCACTCCTACAGGGGATTTGTGTCGGCTTGGTAAATCGCAGGCACAAAAAAACCGCAGTGGGCGAAACCCATGCAGTTCTGTTTGAAGCGTTCGATTGTTCGTTAAGGTGGTAACCCCACCAGCCACACCCCGGCACACAATGTTCCCGCTGTGGCTGCTGCCTTCCGGCTCTGACCAGGTTCACGGGTAATCGTTGCGGGGGGACCGATGGGGTCACCATAACGACGCTTGCCTGTCGGCGAGCCGCGCCATTGTACCTATCTGAGACGAAGTTACAACCGTTGGTTGCAGATTAAAAACATGAATCGCTTCAAGGACATAAAGATCGCAGCCGATGGCAGCTACTACAGGGCCAACACCTCATCCGCCCTGCCGCCTGCTTGCTGGATCACCAGATGAATGAAGTGCAGCTTGGCAATCGCCGGCGCCGGGAGCACGAACGGGTAGAAATCCGGCTGACCCATGCTGCGTGACAGTTCATTGAGCATGCCGGCCAGTTCGATCCACGCGTTGACGAACGACAGAAACGCCTCGCCACCGGGATGTTCCGGGTCATACAGCGTGCTGGTCGGAAACGGCTGGTAATCAAAATCCATTTCCCGCGCGCTCATGCCGAAGCCCAGCGCCGTGTCAACCGCATCCATCATGTGCAGGTAATGCGCCCAGGTTTCCGCCCAGTCTTCCCAGGGATGCATGGTTGCGTAGGCGCTGACGTATTGCTGCGGCCAATCGAGCGGTGCGCCTTGCTGATAGTGGCGATCAAGCGCCTCGGCGTAACTGGCGCGTTCGTCGCCGAACAGGTTACGGAATGAGCCGAGCCACGGGCCGTTGGCGATCAGGCGATCCCAGTAATAGTGGCCCACCTCATGGCGAAAATGCCCGAGCAACGTGCGATACGGTTCGTGCATCTGCGCCCGCACCTGCTCGCGGTGGGCGTCGTCGGCTTCTTTGATGTCGAGGGTGATCAGGCCGTTGGCGTGACCGGTCATTGGTGCATTGCCTTCGAGGTCGACGCCAATGAAATCGAAAGCCAGCCCGGTGTCTTCATCGACGGTTTTCGGGATGACCTGCAAGCCGAGGGTGATCAACTGCGCGACGAGCCGACGCTTGGCGATTTCGACTTTGCGCCAGCGCTCAGGGTTGTCTGGATCAGACAAGTCAGGGATGGTGCGGTTGAGGCTGCAAGCGACGCACAGGCTATCGTGATCGTTGGCCGGCAGCAGCCAGTTGCACGCGGCAGCTGTGTCGAGGTTGGCGCAGCGGCGGAACAATCCCGACTCGGGATCGGCGTCGAGCGTCCAGGTGCCCGCGTATGGCCCCGGTTGTAGCGAGGTCAGGCGACTTTCTTCGGGTTGATAACCGAGCAAGGCATTGCACGCCAGGCACTGGCTGTTGCGAAAGAACAGCGACTGGCCGCAGCGGCACGGCCAGACTTTGCTGTTGCGTGAGGATTCGCCCATGAACGGCGCGATGATGCGGGAACTGAGCTGCTCGAAAAAGCGGTGCATGACGATCTCTCCCTGGGGCTTGCCAAAACTAGATCATTCTTGCGGGTTGATCGTTCCAACGCTCTGCGTGGGAAAATCAAAAGATCGCAGCCTGCGGCAGCTCCTACAGGAGATCAGTGAACACCCGCTTTATCGTGGTGGAACA